>CANGYC010000187.1 GCA_947457975.1 Comamonadaceae bacterium
CAGGTTGTTCTCGAGGTAGTCGTGGCCTGGAAACACCCGTGTGTTCTCCGGCAGTCGGGCGAGCTGGCGGGAGAAGGTGTCGTAAAGGGCGTTCACGTCGCCGCCGTTGTGCACATTGCCCGCCCCCGCATTGAACAGGGTGTCGCCCGAGAAGAGGGCCGGCTGCTCTGCATGCGCGCACAGGCAGATGTGGCACATGGTGTGGCCCGGCGTGTCCAGGCACTCGAGCTCGATGTGGCGGCCCAGCTTGATGAGGTCGCCCGCGCCCACGCCACGGTCCACGCCAGGAATCTTGCCCGCGGCGCGGTGGTGTGCGATCACCTTCGCGCCCGTGGCCTCGACCACGGCCGCGTTGCCGCCAATGTGGTCGTGGTGTTCATGCGTGTTGAGCACCTGCGTGATCTCCCAACCGCGGGCCTGGGCCGTGGCCAGCACCTTCTGGTGGTCCAGCGGGTCGATGGCCAGGGCCTCGCCCGACTCGGGGCAGGCCAGCAGGTAGTTGTAGTTGCGCAGGCTGTTGCCCGTCCAGATCCGCTCGATGATCATGAGGCGTGGTGTCTTGTGAGGAATAACGGTGCATTGTAGAAAGCGGCCGCTGTGTAGCTGGCCGCGTGCACGGCCTTGGAGATGCCCGCCACCCAGGGCTTATAGTCGCCGGGCCGTGCACCCTTGCCCGGTGGGCCGCTCGTGGGCCCCGCTCAACAAGCCTTCAGGAAAGACAAGCAGATGTTGCTGGACGTGGATGACTCTCAGCTGGTGTTGGTGGACTACCAGGTGCGGCTGATGCCGGCCATCCACGAGGCCGCTGCCGTGCAGGCCAATGCGGTGCGCCTGGCTGAACTGGCCCGCCTCATGCACGTGCCGCTGTTCGCCACTGCCCAGAACCCTGCCAAGCTCGGCGCATCGGTGCCCGAGCTGCAGGCCGTGCTGGCAGCTGCGGGTGCGCGGCAGGTGGACAAGATGCAGTTCAGCGCTGCCGAAGGCCTGGTCGAGCTGCTGCGCCCGCCGGTGCGCAAGAGCGCCGGCGGCAACGCCCGCAGCCTGCCCCGCCATCTGCAAAAGCCGCAGGCGTCGCAGGAGGAGGGCCGCAGCACGGTGGTGATCGCCGGTTGCGAAGCCCATGTCTGCCTGCTGCAGACGGCACTCGAGCTGTTGGAAGAAGAGTTCGAAGTGTGGGTGGTGACCGACGCCTGCGGCTCGCGCACCGAGCGCAACCGCGATGCCGCCTTTGACCGCCTGGCCGGCGCCGGCGCTGAGCTGGTGACCACCGAGATGGTGGTGTTCGAGTGGTTGCGCAGTGCTGAGCATCCTGCGTTCAAGGATGCGCAGGCGCTCATCAAGTAAGCGCCTGCCTCAGGCCTGAAGGGTGCGTGCCTTTTGGCGCTTGAACGCCCGTTGGGCCACGGCGGCCCTGAGCCACAGCTCGCGCAGCAGCACGCAGACCAGCCACAGGGCCAGCATGCAGAAGACCACATCGGCAAAGAAATGGCGTCCCTGCGCCACGCGCGCCAGCCCGATCACTGCGCCGGTGAAGGTGCCGATGGCCCACCAGCGCCAGCGCGTGCGGCGCGTGCCGAAGAGGCCCAGGCCGATCAGCGCAAAACCCGCGGCAGGGTGGCCGCTGACGAAGGAGCAGTTGCGTGCGCATTGCGTAGAAGGCTGCAAGGGCGCCTGGTAGATCTTGGGGCCCCCAAAGGGCTGCACGTCTTCGGGTCGTGGTCGTCCCCAGTTGTCCTTCAGGGCCGAGTGCACCAACAGGCCCACCCCGAAGACCACCACCAGCAGGCTGACGATGGCACGCCGCTGCAGCCAGGGCTTGACCAGGCGCCGGCCCCAGCGGCCGGGCAGCAAGGGCAGCACGGCCATCACCGCCGCCACACCCAGTACCCACGCGCCCAGGGGCGGCACGCCGTGGAAGACAAGATTGGCCCAAGCCCACTGGTGACCCACAAAGGACTGGCCATTGAAAAAATGCGCACTCACGGCAATGTCGAGCCTGGGCCAGATCTCGACCACGATGGTGGCCAGTGCCAGGAACACGGCCAGTGCCAGCATCTCTTGGTGACGGGTTTTGAGCTGCATGGCTGTTAAGTAAGGGGCACAAGGCTCTCAGGGCGTGGCGCTGGCACGCCAGAGCTGCAGGTGCAGACGCCCCCAGTGGGCCTCGTCCAGGCGCTGCCAGTGGGCGAAGGCCTGGCGCATCGCCGGGGTGGGTTCGTTTTCTGTGAGCACCAGCACGGCCTCAGGCCGCTGACCAGGCTGCCAGAGGGGTTCGAACTGCTCAAAATGGTGGCGCGGTCGTCCTTCGCTGGGCCAGGCAGCCACGGTCAGGCCTTGACCGCGCCAGGCGTAGCGGGCCTGCACCAGCAGGTCGCGTTCGGACACGGCCACGGGCAGCGGTGCATGCCGGGCCACGGTGGGCAAGAGCGAGGCCATCGTGCTGTCCCAGCCGCGCATGCGGGCCCAGAGGTCCAGATGGGGCGATCCCTGCTGGGCCTGCGTGCGCACCTGGGGTGAGAGGCTGGCCAGGGACAGCGCCGCCGGCAGAGCCACGCCCAGCAGCGCACTCCACCACAGGGCTTTGAGGCCCAGGCGCTGGCTGGCCAGCAGGCCCAGCCACAGGCACAGGCCCAGCAGGGCCGGCGCGGTCCAGTTCATGTTGGCGCGGGAATTGATGGACTGCGCCAAAGCCACCAGAAGCAGGGGCAGGGCAAAAATCAAGGCGAAGCGCAGGGGTGCAACTGGCCACTGTTCGCGCGCCGCCTGGGGCAGCCTGGGCGCGGTAGCCCGCCGCCGCCAGAGCAGCACACCCACTGTCACGCCCACCGGACCGAGCAACAGCAACTGACCTGCCAGGAATAGGGCCACCGAGGCCAGCTTGCCGCTGGCCGGCGTGGCGGCGGCCACCGTGATCTCGGCTGTGTGGCTCAGCGTCGGCCAGCCATGGCTGGCATTCCAGAACAGGTTGGGGCTGAACACCGCCAGAGCCACTAGGCCGGCCATCACCATGCCCACTCCGTGGCGGCGCCAGTGCATGAGAAAAAGCACGGCCCAACTGGCACCCAGCGCGGCCATGGTGTACTTGCTCAGCATGCCCAGGCCCAGCAAGACGCCGGCCAGCAGCCAATAGGGCAGGGGGCTCGCGCCCGATGGCGTGCGCAGGGCGCGCCAGGTCAGGGCCATGCAAGTGGCCCAGCTCAGCACCAGCGGGGCATCCGTGGTAGCTGACATGCCCAAAATACCGGAGGCGGGGGTGCCTGTCATCAGCAAGGCGGCCCACAGGCCTGCCCGGCGGCCGGTCTCATCGCGCCCGGCCATGTCCCAGGCCAGCCAGCCCAGTACGCCTGCGGAAAGCAGCCAGCACACCATGCTCAGCAGGCGCACGCCCAGTACGCCGTCACCGGCCAGAGCGGTGGAGGCGGCAATCAGGGCGGCTATGCCCGGTGGCTTGGACCAGTAGCCCCAGGCCAGCTGCCGTGACCAGTCCCAGTACTGCGCCTCGTCCATGTACAGGCCCGCGCCGCTGGCCAGCATCACGGCCACACGCAACAGCAAGATAGCGCCCAGTGCGAGCAGCAGGGTGAGTGCCCAGCTCCGGGGGCTGGCGGTGACCTCACGCATGCCAGCTGTCCTTGCCCGTGACATCGCTCTCCAGCCGCGTGTGGTACGGCCGCGCATGGCCGCCGTCGTAATAGACGCGCATCAACAGCTCGGCCAGCACACCGGTGGTGAGGAGCTGCAAGCCCCCCATGACCAGGAAGAAGCCCAGGGCCAGCAGGGGCCGGTTACCGATGTCTTCGCCCAGCAGCTTGAGCACGCCCAGGTAGGTGAGCATCAGGCTGCCGATGAAGAACACCGCCAGGCCCAAACCGCCGAAGAAGTGGCCGGGGCGGGTGCCGAAACGCAGGAAAAAGTGCACGGCCAGCAGGTCGACGATCACGCGGAAGGTGCGGCTGATGCCGTACTTCGATTCGCCGACCTGGCGCGCGCGGTGGTTGACAGGCTCCTCGGCCATGCGCGAGGGGCTGGTCACGGTGGCGAGCCACGCCGGGATGAATCGGTGCATCTCGCCATAGAGGCGAATCTGTTTGAGCACGGGGGCGCGGAAGACCTTGAGGCTGCAGCCCAGGTCCTGGAAGGCCAGGCCGCTGACCTTGCGGATCAGCCGGTTGGCGATGCGCGAGGGCACCTTGCGAAGGAAAAAGCCGTCCTGGCGTTTTTGGCGCCAGCCGGCCACCAGGTCCAGGTCTTCGTTGAGCAGGCGCGCCACCATGCGCGGAATGTCCCGGGGGTCGTTCTGCAGGTCACCGTCCATGGTCACGATCACGTCGCCGCGCGCCGCATCGATCCCGGCCTGCATGGCCGCTGTCTGGCGGAAGTTGCGAGCCAGCTCGATCACGCGCACGTGGCGGCCGACCTGCTGGGCGTGGCGGCGCAGGGCCGCACCCGTGCCGTCGGTGCTGCCGTCGTCTACGACGATGAGTTCCCAGGGGTGGGCGTAGTCCTCGAGCGCGGCCTGCACCGCATCGATCATGGGCACCGCATTGCCGGCTTCGTTGTACATGGGCACCACCACCGACACCCGGTGCGGCGGCAGGGCGCTCGCCTGTGCTGGGGACAGGCTGGTGTCCAGCGGCAAAGTGGACTGGGGCGGGGAGACAACGCTCATCGTGCAGGCTCTCGTTCAGGAGGGGGCAAGGAAGGGGTGGGGATCAGCTGCGCCAGGGCAGCGGCACCCAGGGCCACCAGCAGGCTAAAAGCGTGGACACCGAGGGCTGCGGCCACCACGCTCGATTGTCGGTCGGCCGGGGCCATGCTGGCCAGCCACACGCCCGCCTCGTAGGTCCCCAGTCCCGCAGGGCCTTGGAGCGGCTGCACCCCGGCCAGTTCCCCGCCCAGGGCGGCGCGCCAGGCGGCCTCGGGCGGCATGTCGGCCAGGAGCATGAGCAGCCCACCCAGGGCCAGCACCTTCAGGCTCCAATTGCCGGCGCTGGCCAGCCAGCCGCTGCCCAGCCGGCTCACCGGGCTTGTCGGGCCTGCCGGGTCCGCGGTTCCGGCCAGGCCGGGGGCGCGCTGCGCCAGCCAGGCCAGCACAGGCTTTTGCAGGATGGCGATGATCGTGATGGCGCACAGCACCAGCAGCACACGCGCGGCCAGGGTCCA
>CANGYC010000188.1 GCA_947457975.1 Comamonadaceae bacterium
CTCGGGGCCGCCATGGGCCTGCAGGTGATCGATCTGCTGTTGGTAGTGCTGGTCCACAAAGGTTTCCACAGCGGCAATGGTGGCGTACACCGCGCGCCGCCCAGCCAGCGCGGGCAGGGCACCTGTCAGCCAGCCGGCCAGGCGCCAGGGGCCCAGCAGGCGGCTGCGGCGCTGGGGCGCAAGCCATTCCTCAATCAGGCGCAGGTGCTCGGCCTCGGTTTGGCCGTGCTGCTGGGCGAACTGCAGCAGTTCTGCGTCGCCGCGCCAGCGCGCCACGGCCGTGATGCCGCGGTAGATGAACACGGCGCCGGTTTCGCCCGCGTGGTCAGAGCGCAGCTCGCGCTCCAGGTGCCGGCTCAGCGCTGTGGTGTTTGTGGCCGCAGGCGGTGAGGCTTCCCAGCGCCGCGCCAGCCACTGCAGGCCGGGCCGCAGCCTTAAAAACGCGCGGTAGGCCCACTCCAGCAGGGTGGGCATGCCCGGCAGCTGGGCCAGGCGTGCCAGCCAGCGCCAGCCGGGCAGACGGCTCCACATGGCGGTGAAGGCGGCCGCCCCTGAGAGGCGCGAACCATCGCTGCGCTGTACATGAAAGCGCGCCAGGAGCGCCTCGCGCTCGGCGTCTGCCATGCCTCCGGCCTGGCTGATGTCGATGAAGCACAGCGCACTGCCTTCGCGCTGCTCGGCCAGGCCGCGCACGTGCGCAATCTCGCGGCGGCACAGGGGGCAGCCGCCGTCATACAGCACGGTCAGGGTGTCTTGGGGCTGGGTCACAGCAATTCCTCTGCATGTTTGAGGCCGCGGGTGGCCCGCGTCCACCACTGTGAAAAGCTGGTGCAGTGGCGTTCCACCGTTGGGAAAAGGGCGGGCGCGGGGTCGAGTTGGGCCAGGGGCTGCAGCCATGGCGCCACGTGCGGGTCGGCCACGCTGCGCACGCGCGCCGCGCCCGCCAGCGCGGTGGCGAGGCCCGTGGCGTCGGTGTGCCAGCGCAGGGGGGCCAGCTCGGCCATGGCGCGGTCTATCCATTGCCAGCGTGCCTCGGGCCAGGGCCAGGCACCATGGTGTTCCTTCAGGTATACGCCGATGCGCAGCGCATGGTCGGGCACGTCGGGAGGCGGCGCGCGCAGCGCCCAGGGGTGTACCAGCCACACCTCGCGGCCTTGCACGGCCGAGGCATCGGGCGTGCCTACACCGAGTGCGGCCGGGGGCGTGGTGTGCAGGGCGGGCTCCATCAGGGGCTCGGCGTGTTCTGCGGGCGTGTGGCGTGGCGTGCGCGGCGAGCGGGCCATGCGCTCGAGTTCTTCATACGAGCAGTCCACCACGCTGCCCGGGCTGTGCCAGGGCTCGGGGGCAAAGCGCGCCACGTTCTCGGCATTGAAAAGGTAGGGCTTGTGGCTGCCAGTGCCGGCCACCCATTGCCAGCTCAGGTGGTTGCTGGCGAGGTCGCCATCAAGCAGGTGGGCCACCAGCGAGTCGGCCCCGGCGCGCCAGTGGATGTGCCGCACGTGCACCACGTAGCTGGCCAGCCACATGCGGGCGTGGTTGTGCAGCGTGCCGGTGGCATACAGCGTGCGCACGGCCTGGTCGATGACGGGCACACCCGTGCGGGCCTGGCGGATGTCCTCGGGCAGCACGGGGCTGTAGGCGCTGTCGGGCAAGGGTCCCGGGTGGATGGACTGCAGGATGCCCTCGCCCGTATGGGCCCAGGCGTGGCGAAAGAATTCGCGCCAGCCGAACTCAAACACCAGCTTGTGGTCCATGGCCAGGGGCTCGCGGCGCAGCAGCTCGGCCAGCAGCTCGGGCAGCGTGAGCAGGCCGTGTGTGAGGTAGGGCGACAGGCCCGTGACCGCGCCCTCCAGGTGGTTACGCGTGCGCGCATAGGCCGCCGGTCGCACACGGGCCACGCGTGCCAGGGCGGCATCGCGCGTGGGCGGCAGGGCGTGGTCCCAGGCCAAGTCGGGCAGCAGGGGGGTGAGCATCGTGGAGGGTGGGCTTGGACTGCCCGGGGGCGCAGAGCGCACCTCCTTCAGGCCGGGCGGATGCTATCGGAATGCGCGGGCCAGCGTGCGGCTCGGGAATAGCTCGGGCAGCCCAATTGGCCCAATAGGCCCATTTGGCCCAATCGACCCAAACGGCCCCTTCATGCTTAGACCGCCGTGGGGTTGGCCGCGCCGTCCATCACCAGCGAAGCGCCCGTGACGTAGCTGGCGCGCGACGAGGCGAGGAACACCACCACGTCGGCCACCTCCTCGGGGCGGGCCAGGCGCCCCAGCGGCACGCGGGCGGTGATGCGGGCCTGCGCTTCTTCGGGCGTGATGCCGTGCTGACGTGCCTCGGCCAAGAGGCCAGTGCGCAGGCGGTCGGTGAGCGTCTGCGCGGGGTTCACGGCGTTCACGCGCACGCCCTTGGGGCCGTAGGCCGCCGCCATGCCTGCCGATACCAGCAGCAGCGCCGCATTGGCCGCGCCGCCAGGCATGTGTACGGGGCTGGCGAACTTGCCGCCCGAGCCCACCACGTTGACGATGGCGCCCTCGCCCCGCGCGCCCATGCGCCGAGCCACGGGTTCCATCATGTGCACGTAGCTGAAGTACTTGCCCTGCATGGCGTCTTCAAAGGCCTGGGCCGTGAGTTCCTCGGCTGGGGTGCGCCGGGCTGCACCCGCAGAGTTCACCAGTACCTCTACAGGGCCCAGCGCGGCTTCGGCCTCGTCCAGCACCTTCAGCGCCTGGGCGGCATCGCACAGGTCGGCGGCGAAGGTGCGCACCACGCCTTCGGACCACTCGGCGCGCAACTGTGCCAGCGCGGCATCCAGGTTGACGGTGCTGCGCGAGACCAGGCTCACGCGGGCACCTTCGGCCAGAAAGCCTTTGGCGCAGGCCAGGCCAATGCCCTTACTGCCGCCGGTGATGAGTACGTGTTTGCCTTCAAGGTGGAGGTTCATGGCTGGGTGAGGGCGCCGCCAGGGGCGCCCGGGCAAGGTGGAGATGGTTGGATTTTGAATGCTTTCAGGGGGCCAGCTGTCGCGTGCATGACCGTGACCCGGGGCTTGCCCCCCAGGGGCGGCGGGCTTTTGTGCGCACAGGCCGGCCATGGATGCTATGGTTTACCACCCTCAGAATTCCAGGAGACCCGCATGCCATTGATTCCATCCTTTCGTCGCCGCGGCCTGACCGCCGTCTTGCTGGCCAGCCTGGCTGGCGTCGGCCTGTTGCCGGCTGCTGCGCAGGCACAGACCTACCCCAACAAGCCGATCCGGCTGGTCGTGCCCTTCACGCCCGGCGGCGTGACCGACACCAGCGGCCGGCTCATCGCCGAAGCCCTGTCCAAGCGCCTGGGCCAGAACGTGGTGGTGGACAACAAGCCCGGCGCCTCGGGCAACATCGGCACGCAGCAGGTGGCCACGGCCGAACCCGATGGCTACACCCTGCTGCTGGCCTTCGACGGCACCATGGTGATCAACCCCAATGTGTTCGAGAAGGTGCCTTTCAACACCCTGCAGGACTTCGCCTCCATAGGCAAGATCGGCGATGCCGTGTTGGTGCTGGTGTCCAACCCCGGCTTTGCGCCCAAGACCCTGCGCGAGGTGATTGCCCTGTCCAAGACCCAGGCCGGTGGCCTGTCTTATGGCACTTCGGGCACGGGCGGCACACCCCATATTGCCGGTGAGCTGCTGCGCCAGCGCACGGGCGCCAACCTGGTTCACGTGCCCTACAAGGGTGGCGGTCAGGCCATGATCGACGTGATGGGCGGCAACATCCCCCTGGTCTACACCGCCATCGCCGGTGCGGTGCAACACGTCAAGTCGGGCAAGCTGCACGCCATTGCGGTGTCCAGCACCCAGCGCGCCTCTTCCATGCCGGACGTGCCTACCTTCATTGAGTCGGGTGTGGCCGATTTCGAGGCCAGCTCCTGGGTCGGCCTGCTCGCCCCTGCGCGCACGCCCAAGCCTGTGCTGGACAAGCTCAACACCGAGCTCAATGCGGTGTTGGCCGATCCTGCCATCCGCGCGCGCCTCAATGAGCTGGGCATCTCGCCCACGCCGGGCACGCCCGAGCAGTTCACCGAACTGATGCGCCGCGACCTGGCGCGCTTTGGCCCGGTGGTGAAGGCGGCCAACATCAAGGTGCAGTAAGGCACCTGCCCGCCCGCTCCGGGCTGTGCCCGGGCGGGCGCTGCATCGCAGCGGTCTGCGCGCCGCTACCATCGCCGTTCACAAGCGCCACTGGGCGCTTGGCACCAGGACGGCCATGATGGACAAACTTCGCAGCTTCAAGCAATTCACCCGGCAGGTCTGGGCCCTGTCCCTGCCGTACTTCCAGTCCGAGCAGAAATGGAAGGCGCGCGGCATGCTGGCGGCCATCGTGGGGCTCAACCTCGCGGCCGTGTACATGCTGGTGCTGCTCAACGACTGGAACCGCCTGTTCTATGACGCGCTGCAAGACAAAGACGAGGCCGTGTTCTGGCGCGAGCTGATCCGCTTCACTTATCTGGCTTTTGGCTTCATCGTCATTGCGGTTTACCGCTTCTACCTCACGCAGGTGCTGGAGCTGCGCTGGCGCGAGTGGATGACCACGCACTACCTGGCGCGCTGGTTGGCCGGCCACCGCTTTTATGCGCTGGAGCTGGCCCGTTATGGCGCGCCGGCCTCCGCCACCGAGGGCCAGCCGGGCGTACCGTCCTCACCCGACAACCCGGACCAGCGCATCCAGGAAGACCTGAACCTGTTCACCAGCTACACGGTGTCGCTGTCCATGGGCCTGCTCAATGCGGTGGTGACGCTGGTCAGCTTCGTGGGCATTTTGTGGGGGCTCTCAGGTGCCTTTGCCTTCACGCTGGACGGCCAGAGCTACAGCATCCCCGGCTTCATGGTGTGGATGGCGGTGCTGTATTGCGTGGCCGGCAGCGTGGCTACGCACTACATCGGCCGGCCGCAGATCCGCCTGAACTTTCTGCAGCAGCGCTACGAGGCTGACTTTCGCCACCACCTGGTGCGGGTGCGCGAGTACAGCGAAGCCATTGCGCTGGACCGCGGGCAGGCCGTGGAGCGCGCCCACCTGGACACGCGCTTTTCCACCGTGCTGGGCAATTACCTGCAGCTGGTGAAGAAGCAGAAAAACCTGGTGTGGTTCACCAGCTTTTTCGGCCAGGCGGCCAC
>CANGYC010000189.1 GCA_947457975.1 Comamonadaceae bacterium
CCAACCCAGCGAACAGTCACCTTAGACGGTGTCCGCTGCCATGGAAGGACCGATGTCGTCCCTACGCCTGTAGGACGGTGTCGACAGGCGCAATACCGGTGCTCAGAGCGCGTTGGACAGCACCAGCTTGCCCTTGATCGCGCGCGAACCCATGAGTCCGTAGGCGGCCTTGAGCTCACCCATGGGCAGCACCCGGTCCAGCACAGGCCTGACCTTGCCTTGTTTCCACCACCCGATGAGTTCCTTCATAACGGCCGCCTGCGCGTTCGGTTCACGGCGCACAAAGTCACCCCAGAACACCCCGACCACGCTCGCCCCTTTGAGCAGCATGAGGTTCAGCGGCAGGGCGGGGATGGGGCCGCCTGCGAAACCGATCACCAGGTAGCGGCCACGCCAGGCCATGGAGCGAAAGGCCGGCTCGGCCAGATCGGCTCCCACGGGGTCGTAAATCACATCAGGTCCCCGGCCCTCGGTCAGGCCCTTGAGCTCCTCGCGAAAGGCGGCGTGGCCGTGGCTGTAGTCGATGGTCGCATCAGCGCCCAGTGCACGGCAGAAGTCCGCCTTGTCGCGGCTGGACACTGCGGCAATCACCCGGGCCCCGACGGCCTTGGCGATCTGAATCGCCGAGGTGCCCACCCCGCCGGCAGCCCCCAGCACCAGCACGGTCTCGCCCGCTTGGAGCTGGCCACGGTCCAGAAGCGCATGGTGCGAAGTAGCGTAGGTCAGGATGAAGGCGGCGGCTTCGTGCAGGTCGGCATCATCCGGCAGGGGCACGCACAGCGAGGCTGGCAACACCGCCTCGGTGGCAAAGCCGCCGGTGTTGCTGAAGCAGGCCACCTTTTGCCCCACCTGCAGGCCGACACCGTCGCCCACAGCCTGGATCACCCCGGCACATTCAGAACCAGGTACGAAAGGCAGTGGCGGCTTGAGCTGGTACTTGTTCTGAACGATCAGCAGGTCGGGAAAATTCAGGCTGGCGGCATGCACCTTCAGCAGCACCTCCCCAGGACCGGGTGTGGGGGTCGGTAGGGTTTGGTAGGTGAGGGCGTCCACGCCCACGGCTTGTTCGCAAATCCACGCTTGCATCGTCATGTTCTTGGGGCTCCTGGCGCGCCATGCGACCTGGTGATCGGGCTTGTCGGGCAATCATAGGGGCGGGGTGTCCCTCCAATGGCTGACCTTAGAATCAGGCCATGAAGATCCTCATCAGCAATGACGACGGCTACCAGGCGTCCGGTATCGTGGCCCTGTACGAAGCGTTGCGCGACATTGCCCAGGTGGAAGTGGTCGCACCCGAGCAGAACAACAGCGCCAAGTCCAACGCGCTGACCCTGCACTCGCCGATGTATGTGCACCGTGCTGCTAACGGATTTCGCTATGTCAACGGGACGCCGGCAGACTGTGTGCACATCGCGCTGACCGGATTGCTGGACTACCGGCCAGACCTCGTGGTCTCGGGCATCAATAACGGCGCCAATATGGGGGATGACACCATCTACTCCGGCACGGTGGGTGCGGCCATGGAGGGCTACCTTTTTGGCATTCCTGCGATCGCCTTCTCTCAAACAGAAAAGGGCTGGGCCCATGTCGACGAAGCTGCCCGGCGGGCCCGCCAGCTCGTCGAACAGCTCGCCCCCTCCCTCCAGGGTGGTGAGCAGGGCTTGTCTGCCGCCTCGCCTTGGCTGCTGAACGTGAACATTCCCAACCTGCCCGCCCATGACATCAAGGGCATGAAGATCACGCGTCTGGGCCGGCGGCATGCGGCCGAGCGCGTCATTACCCAGACCAGCCCGCGCGGCGAGACCATGTACTGGATTGGCAGTGCGGGTCCGGCCAAGGACGACAGTGAAGGCACGGACTTCCATGCCACCACGCAGGGCCATGTGTCCATCACCCCCCTGCAGGTCGACTTGACTGACCACGAGCGACTGACTTACTGGGCCCAGACCACGGAACGCTTGGGTCGGGCGACCGCATGAGCGCTGACCACAAGCCCGGTTCTCTGCTCAAGCCCGCAGTGGCTGCAGCCAAGACTGCAAACCGCCGCCCTGGGTTTCCTGCCAGCCTGGAGGCCGTGGTTCCTTCGTCCGGCCGTGCGCCTGTGGCTGCACCTGCTGCGCGTGCGCGCCCGGCTGTCTCCCCGGTGGTGCCACGCACTCAGGGACTGGGCCTGGACTCCGAGGCCGTGCGCGCCCGCATGGTCCAAAAGCTCGCCGCCCAGGGCATCAGCGATCCCCAGGTGCTGGCCGCCCTCGGCCGGGTCGAGCGCCACCGCTTCGTCGATTCAGCGCTGGTCGGCCAGGCCTATGAAGACACCAGCCTGCCCATCGGCCTGGGCCAGACCATCTCCAAGCCCAATGTGGTGGCGCGCATGCTGGCCCTGCTCCTGCAAGGCCGCACGCAGCCCCTGGGCCGGGTGTTGGAGATCGGCACAGGCTGTGGTTACCAGGCCGCCTTGCTGGCGCAACTGGCCACCGAGGTCTACAGCATCGAGCGACTGCGAGGCCTGCATGACAAGGCCCGCGAGAACATTCGCCCCTTGCGCCTACCCAACCTGCACCTGCTTTTTGGCGACGGCATGCTGGGCTATGCCAAGGGCGCACCGTATGCGGCCATCATCGCTGCGGCCGGCGGCGAGGCGGTGCCTGCCGCCTGGACTGAGCAGCTCGCCGTGGGCGGCCGCCTGGTGGCACCCATTCACGTGAGCGCCACGGCGCAGGCGCTCATGGTGATCGACAAGACACCTCAAGGGCTGGTGCAAAACGTCCTCGAGGCCGTGCATTTCGTCCCTCTAAAATCGGGCATCCAGTAGTTCGCTGTAGCCGCCCAGGGCCCGATTTGCGCATCGGTGTCGGCCCGGGCACATGAGGCGTTCTGCGCCATCTTTCACCGAGGACCCCGTTGTGAAGAAATCCCCCGGTCTCGTCTTGTGGCTTGCCCTGTCGGCAGCCTTGCTGGCCGCTTGTGGTTCACGCCCGGTCACCAAGGCGCCTGTGGAAGACCGTGGCAACGCCCGCAGCGCCTCCACCAACCCTGCCGCCCCTGCCACCGCCCGCGCACCGCAAACACCGGCTTCCGCCCAGCCCCTTCCGGAGACCGCTAAACCGCTGCGGGGCCAGGACAGCGCCGGCAAGCCTGGCTTCTACACGGTGCAGCGTGGCGATACCCTGATTCGGATCGCGCTGGACAACGGACAGAACTGGCGTGACATCGTCCGTTGGAACAATTTGGACAATCCCAACCTCATCGAGGTGGGCGATGTGCTGCGCGTGCTTCCGCCTGCGGGCGATGGCGTGGTCGCTCGCCCCATCGCGCCCTACGGTGCCAACCCGGCGCCATTGCCTGCCTCCGGTCGCCCCATAGCTGGACAACCTGGACAACCTGGCCAGCCCGGATCGGCCGCCCCCAGCACGGGCATGCCACAGGCGGGCCCTTCCAACGCCACCGCCACTGCGCAGCCTGCGAACACCCCAGCGGCGGGCGATGAACTGTCCTGGATCTGGCCCTCGCGGGGGAACACGCTCGCCAGCTTCGATGAAGCCAAGAACAAGGGCGTCGACATTGCCGGTCAGGCGGGCGATCCGGTGCTGGCCGCCGCCGATGGCCGGGTGGTGTATGCGGGCTCGGGACTGCGCGGCTACGGCAATCTGATCATCCTCAAGCACAACAACACCTATCTCACGGCCTACGCCCACAACCAGACCCTGCTGGTGAAAGAGGACCAGTCGGTCAAGCAGGGCCAGAAGATTGCAGAGATGGGCAGCACCGATGCCGACCGTGTGAAACTTCACTTCGAAATCCGGCGCCAGGGCAAACCGGTCGATCCGGCCAAGTACCTGCCTGCCCGCTGAGGGGGCTCCAGCTGCGTTCAGGCCGCTGATGCCGCCTCGATCTGCTCGCCCAGGGCGAGCCAGCGCTCTTCCAGGTCGGCGAGTTCCTGTGTCACGGCTTTGAGCTGCTTGCCGGCCTTGGCCAGTTCTGCCGGTGCCTGGACGCCCGCGAGCTGCTGTTCCAGTTGCGTCTGCTCCGCATGAAGTGTGCTCATGCGCTGCTCGACCTGCTCGAACTCCTTCTTTAACGGCCTGAGCACAGACTGCTTGTGCTGCGCCGCCTGCTTGTCCTGGGCCCGCTGCACCGGCTTTGGGCTAGGGGCAGGCGCTGCCACTTCTGGCGTGGCCACAGGCGGGGCCGCCGCCATGCGGGCGGCTGCACGCTGGCGCTTGGCCTCTTCCAGCAGGTAGCGCTGGTAGTCGTCCAAGTCGCCGTCAAAGGGCGAAACGCCGCCGCGCGAGACCATCCAGAACTCGTCGCACACGGCGCGCAGCAGCGCGCGGTCATGGCTGACCAGCATCACCGTGCCCTCGAACTCATTGAGGGCCACCGACAGCGCCTCGCGCGTGGCCAGGTCCAGGTGGTTGGTGGGCTCGTCCAGCAGCAGCAGGTTGGGGCGCTGCCACACCAGCATGCACAGCACCAGACGCGCTTTCTCGCCACCGCTCATGCTGCCCACGGTCTGCTTGACCATGTCGCCGCCAAAATTGAACATACCCAGAAAGTTGCGCAGGTCCTGCTCGCGGGTCTCCTGCCCGGCCAGGCGGCCGGCCGCCGCGGTGTCCTTGGCCAGCCGGATCATGTGCTCCAGCGGGTTGTCGTCCGGTTGCAGCACGTCGAGTTCCTGCTGCGCGAAGTAGCCGATGTTCAGGCCCTTGCCTTCGATCATCTCGCCGGCCAGCGGCGCCAGGGCACGGGCGACGGTTTTCACCAGCGTGGACTTGCCCTGGCCGTTGGCGCCCAGGATGCCGATGCGCTGGCCCGCCAGCACCGACTTGCTGATGCCGCGCACGATGACAGTCGGATCACCCATGCCCTCGGCCGGTGGGTAGCCCACGCTCACCTCCTGCAGGCTGAGCATGGGGTTGGGCAGGTTGGCCGGTTCCTTGAACTCAAAGCTGAAGTCGGCCTCGGCCAGCAGCGGCGCGATTTTTTCCATCCGGTCCAGCGCTTTGACTCGGCTTTGGGCCTGCTTGGCCTTGCTGGCCTTGGCCTTGAAGCGGGCGATGAACTTCTGCAGGTGGGCGATCA
>CANGYC010000190.1 GCA_947457975.1 Comamonadaceae bacterium
GGCAAGACCTGGGCGAACGCATGGCGGCACATGACCGCCAGAGTCAGGGTCACAGCGCGCGCGAGGTCTTCGAGGGCCGGGTACGTCAGCACGTTCCCATGCAGCGTCCTCAAACCAGTCAGGACGTGGCCGATGCGGTCGCATTTCTGTGTTCAGGGGCAGCCAGCAATATCACGGGACAAGTGATAGGCATCGACGGCGGCGTCACGATTTGACGCCTAATGACCATTCAACAGGAGACAACATGAGCATCCAACTAGGAATGAAAACTTGCCTTGTGGCCTTGGCTGCAGCCGGCGCGGTCAGCGCCTTTGCACAGGCAAGTACCAACTGGCCCACGCGCGCCATCAAGACCGTGGTGGCCTACCCGCCAGGTACCCCCGGCGATGTGACGCTGCGACTGATCGCCGACCGCGTGGGCACAGCCCTGGGTCAGCCCTTCATCATCGACAACAAGCCAGGTGCCGCCGGCAACATCGGCGCTGAAGTGGTAGCCAACTCACCGGCAGACGGGTACACCCTGCTCGAAACCCCGGATGCCACCTTCACCATCAATCCGCTGGTCTATCAGAAGCTCAATTTCAAGCCTGAGAGCATCGTTCCGATCACCACCCTCGTGACCTTCAGCCAGATGTTGGTGTGCCATCCATCCGTGCCCGTGCGCTCGGTGGCCGACCTGCGCAACCATGCCAAGAGCCGATCGCTGTCGTACGCCTCGGGCGGGGTGGGCTCACCCGGTCACCTGGTCATGGAGATGTTCCTCTCAGCCACAGGCACCAAGATGACCCACGTGCCCTACAAGGGTCCAGTGCCTGCGGCGCAGGACCTGCTGTCAGGCCAGGTGGCGTGCGCGTTCCTGGTCTCCAATGCCGTGGCGCCGCACGTCAAGGCCGGTCGTCTGGTGGGCCTGGCCATGTCAGGGCGTAAGCGCTCCAACCTGGTGCCGGAAGTGCCCACCATGCAAGAGGCAGGTGTGGCCAACTTCGAGGCGACGTTTGCCGAGATGCTCTACGCACCGCGGGGTGTTCCACCTGAGGTGATCAGACGCGTGCAGACCGAAGTGGCCAAGGCATTGCAGCAGCCCGACGTGCGGGAAAGGCTTGCGGGCATTGACGTCGAGCCGGTGGGTAGCTCCCCTGAAGAAGCCGCGCGCCGCATCCAGGCTGAAGCGGAGCGCTGGGCTCCGGTGGTGCGCCAGATCAACCTGCGCCTCGAGTAAGTGCATGAGCCGGGTCAAGAACATCCTCTTCATCATGTGTGATCAGCTTCGTGCTGATTACCTGTCCTGCTACGGCCACAAGACGCTGTCGACGCCTCACATCGACGGCCTGGCACAACGAGGCGTGCGCTTCGACCGTGCCTATTGCCAGTCGCCCAACTGCGGGCCGTCACGTGCGTCCTTCTACTCGGGGCGCTATGTCTTCTCGCACGGGGCCACATGGAATTTCATTCCACTGCCTCTGGGCGAGCAGACCATGGGTGACCATATGCGCAAGGCTGGCATGCGCGTCGCAGTGGTGGGCAAGACACACATGTATGCAGACCGAGATGGCCTGACCCGGCTTTTCCTGGGCCCAGAGACAGAGCAAGCCAAACAAGTGGCGCAAGCGGGCTTTGAGCCCTACGAACGTGACGACGGCATCCACCCGGACAAGATGGTGGACCCGAAGCTGGCCTACAACGAGTACCTGCGAAGCCACGGCATGGAAGGCGCCAACCCCTGGCACACCTGGGCCAATGCCGGCGAAGACGAACAGGGCGATATTGCCAGCGGCTGGTACTACCGCCATGCACACCGGCCCACGCGCGCACCCGACGAGCATGGCGAGACGGCCTACATGACCCGCCGTGCCATGGATTTCATGAAGGAGCAGGGCGATCAGCCCTGGCTGCTGCATCTGTCCTATATCAAGCCGCACTGGCCCTACATCGTTCAAGCGCCGTACCACCAGATGTATGGCCGAGAGGACATTCAGGCGCCCATCCGCTCTGAGAAAGAGCGCAGCAACGACCATCCCGTGTACGAGGGCTACCGCATGCATCCCGAGGGCGTGGCCTTCTCGCGCGATGCAGACCGGCTGAACGTGATTCCGGCCTACATGGGCCTGGTCAAACAGATCGACGACCACCTGGGCAAGCTCTTCGCATTCATGCAAGAGCGCGGCCTGATGGACAACACGCTCATCGTGTTCACCGCCGACCACAGCGACTACCTGGGCGACCACTGGCTGGGCGAAAAAGAGTTCATGTACGAGCAAGGTGTGCGGATCCCGCTGATCATCTCGGACCCCTCGGCACCTGGGACGCATGGCACCACCAGCCAGGCGCTGGCAGAAGCCATCGATCTGCTGCCCACCTTCATGGACACCATGGGGGTACCCGCGGCACCGCACTGGCTGGAAGGCCGCTCCCTGCGCCCCGTGCTCGAGGGCACGCAGACCAGCGTGCGAGAGGTGGCCGTCTCAGAACTGGACTACGCCATCTATGGTGCGGCGCGCAGGCTCAAGCTCGGCCCGCGCGAGGCGCGCATGGTCATGGCCCGCAGCGACCGCTACAAGTACATCCACTACGACGGCCTGCCACCCCAGCTTTTTGATCTGCACAACGATCCGCACGAGCTCCATGACCTCGGACGGGATCCGGGCTATGCCGCGGTGCGCGAGGAGCATCTGACCTGGATATTCGACTGGATGCGCCAGCGCCGCAACCGCGTGACGATTTCAGACGAGGACATCATGAAACGCTCAAGCCCTGCGGCTGCAGGCGGCGTCATCATTGGACAATGGTAAGGAGAGAACATGTCGGATTTGCTGCCAGAAAAGTTCTTTATCCGTGACGCCTGGTATGTGGTGGCCTGGCCGCAGGAGCTCACGGCCGAGCGGCCGCTGGCGCGCACCGTGCTCGGTGACGATCTGGTGCTGTTCCGCACGCCAGAAGGCCAGGCGGTCGCTCTGGAAGATCGCTGCGCGCACCGCCTGGCGCCCTTGTCGCTCGGACGCATTGAGTCCGGCGGTATCCGCTGCATGTACCACGGCGTGAAGTTCGCCACCGACGGGCGCTGCGCCGACATACCGGCCCAGCCTGGTGGCCACCCCAACATGTGTGTGCGGCACTACCCGCTGGAGGAAAAAGACGGCTTCATCTGGGTCTGGATGGGTGAGCCCGGCCAGGCAGATGCATCGCGCATCATGGATGCACCCTGGCACAGTGACCCGCACTGGGAACCCTCCCAGGGCTACCTGCACGTGAAGGCGCACATGGGGCTGGTGGCCGACAACCTGCTGGACTTCGGTCACCTTCCCTTTGTGCATCCGAATACCGTGGGCGCAGCTGCACAAGCGGATTTCTCCACCGAGGTCACCCCCCTGGAAGAGGGTGTGCAAACCGACCGCTGGTACATAGACGTTCCGGCCTCCCGGTTCCACCAATCGGTTGGGAATTTCCCGGGTCATGTCGATGCCTGGCACTGCTACCGCTGGCACCTGCCCGCCGTCATGTCACTCGACTCGGGTTCAGCGCCCACCGGCACGGGTGCGCGCAGCAAGCCGCATGGCACGCGCGAGGGTGCGGTCGAGTTTCACCACATTGCCGCGCTCACGCCGCAGGATGCAGACCACACGCACTACTTCTGGATCCACTGGCGCAACTTTGCCCTGGACGACCCGGGTATGACGCAGCGGGTGCACGACAACATCATGAGCGCCTTCGCAGAAGACCAGGCCATGGTCGAGGCGCAACACCGCGCCGTGCGCCGGGGAAGCCACACGCCGATGCGTGCCATCCTGGCAGACCGGGCATTAACCCTGGTGCGCCAGCAGGTGAAAAAAAGGGTGGCTTGAGCTAGAAACAACCGCCTTCACGGGCGGAGTCTGCTCGGCCCGTGAGAACTCAGCTAAAGCACGCGCTCGAAAATGAGCACGCCGAAAAAACCAAATGCCGCAATCAATGTCCACTTCAGGATGACCAGGCCCCAGCGCTTGTAGTGCGGCCGCCCCGTGGCGGCATGGAAGGCAAAGCAGGTGCCCGCGGCCAGCAGCAAGAAGAAGATGACCCAGCGGAACAGCAGCATGGCAGCAGGTTCTCAGCGCCCGGCGCTCACCAGGCCGGCGCCAACTGGCCCAGGCCCTTGGGTGCGCGGCGCTCGTCCTCGAAGCTCACCAGCTCGTAGGCCTGCGGCTGCGAGAGCAGTTCGCGCAGCAGCTTGTTGTTCAGGGCGTGGCCAGAGCGAAAAGCACTGTAGGCGCCGATGATCGGCTTGCCGAGCAAGTACAGGTCGCCCATGGCGTCCAGGATCTTGTGCTTGACGAACTCGTCGTTGTAGCGAAGGCCCTCGGCGTTGAGCACCTTGTAGTCGTCCATGACGATGGCGTTGTCCAGACCGCCGCCCAGGGCCAAGCCGTTGGCGCGCATCATCTCCACGTCCTTGGTGAAACCAAAGGTGCGGGCCCGTGCAATGTCTTTCACATAATTACCGGTTTCGGTATCGAACTCGACGCGTTGACCGGTGGAGTCCACCGCGGGGTGTTGAAAATCAATTTCAAAGCTGAGCTTGTAGCCGTGGTGCGGCGTCAGTCGCGCCCACTTGATGTTGTCACCCTCACCCTCTTGCACCTGCACCGGTTTCAAGACCCGAATAAAACGCTTGGGGGTGTTTTGCAATTCAATGCCCGCGCTTTGCAGCAAGAACACAAACGAGGCAGATGACCCATCAAGGATAGGTACTTCTTCAGCGGTGATGTCCACATACAGATTGTCCAAGCCCAAACCTGCACAGGCCGACATCAAATGCTCCACCGTGTGCACTTTGGCACCCTGCGCCGAGATGGTGGACGCCATGCGGGTATCCGTGACAGCGGTGGCACTGACAGGAATGTCAACAGGATGCGCCAAATCAACCCGGCGAAACACCACCCCCGTGTCCGGCGGTGCCGGACGCAATGTCAACTCCACCCGCTGCCCGCTGTGCAGCCCCACGCCCACGGCGCGGGTGATGGTTTGAAGGGTTCGTTGTTTCAGCACGGGCGCGATTTTAGTCAGCTTGCTTGCGCAAGAAGGCC
>CANGYC010000191.1 GCA_947457975.1 Comamonadaceae bacterium
AGCTGCCCGCGCCGGGCGTGCCGTGGTTGAGCTTGTTCGGTTCATTGCGCCCCAGCTGCACCAGTTCCTTGAGATTATTGATATTCAGGCTGGGGTGGACGGTGATGACGTTGGTGACCTCAGCCACCTCGATCACCGGCACCAGGTCGCGCATGGTGTTGTAGGGCAGCGAGGCATACAGCGCCTGGTTGGTGACCAGCGGCAACCCATTGATCAGCACGGTGTGGCCGTCGGGCGCTGCCTTGGCCACAAAGTCATTGCCAATGTTGGTGCCCGCGCCCGGCTTTTGCTCCACCACCACGGGCTGGCCCAGGGCCGGAGCCAGGCGCTGGGCCATGGCACGAGCAAAGATATCCGAGCTGCCGACCAGCGCCGGCACCACAATGCGCACGGTCTTGCTGGGGAAGACGGCAGGCGCCTGGGCCATGGCCGCCAAGGGAGTGGTCGCCAGGCCCAGCTGGGCGCTGTACTTGAGCAGGTCACGTCGGTTCATGGTGTGAATATCTCCTAGGTGTTGAACGGGTGGATGTGCAGGCTTCAATGATGCTCTAACAAACTGCCGTAGCCCGCTTTTTTGTCCTGAATGCCACAGGCGCGCAGGGCGTGCCAATAAGTGGCGGTGTTGATGGCGATCACGGGCTTGCCCAGGAACAGCTCGGCGGCCGCGGCCAGCCTGATCATCGACAGGTTGGTGCCCACCTGGACGATGGCGTCGACATCGTCACCATCGAGCTGCCGAATGGCCTGGCGGCACATCTCGTCGGTGCTGTGGGCGATCTGCACCGGGCTCGGTCGCTGCAGGCAAACGTCACGCACCACAGTGAAACCGCAATCCTCGTAGAAACGCCGCACCTCTTTGTTGGCCACCTCAAAGTAAGGTGAGAGGAAGGCGATGCGCTTGGCCTTGTAGACGTTCAGCGCAGCCTCGGTGGCAAAGGAGCCACAAGAGACGCCTACCTGGGCGCGCTCCTTCATCATGGTGAGGTACTTGCTCGCCCCCTCGCGGCCGTTCCAGAAGGTGGCGGCCGACATGCCCATGACCATGTAGTCCATCTCGCAGCTGCGCAGCACATCCACGGCCTCCAAGGTGGCCTTGTTGATGTTCTCGACCAGCTTCAGAAAGCTCTCGTTGTCATTGACCGGGTTGTTGGGAATGGCGATGCGGCTGTAATGGTTGGTCACCCCCACCGGACGCAGGTCATCGAAGTCGGGCTGCACGATGGTGTTGGTCGACGGCCCCAAGGTGCCGAGCTTCTTGCGGTAGCCAAGGTGGTCCATGCGTCAGTTCCTTGCCATCAGGCGTTGGTGTTGGGTAATAAATTCATCGCGGCGCATCACGTCCGCATACTTTTGCTGCATGTCGAACAGGTTGGCCTCGTGCGGCTCGAGGGCCCGGTCGCCCACGCAGTCACTGATAACGATGGTGCGCAGGTTGTGCTGCAGGGCATCGACCACGCTGGCGCGCACGCAGCCGCTGGTGGTGCAACCGGTGATGACGGCGGTGTCCACCCCGCGCTGCAAGAGCCATCCGGCCAGGCCGGTCTCAAAGAAGGCCGAGGCCGACTGCTTGCGGATCACCCACTCCCCTGAAGCCGGGCTGAGCTGCGGCACGATCTGGGAGCCCGGAGCATGCTCGGTGAGCTTTTGCAGCGCAGGCACCCGCAGCGCAAAAATATTGTGGTTGGCACCATCTTCTTCAAAGACCACCCGGGTGTGCACCACCGGCAGGCGCTGTGCGCGAAAGTGCGCCAGCAGCTCCACGGTGTGGTCGGCGGCGGCCTCGATGTGCGGCCCGCCCAATTGGTTGAAGTCGACAAAGCCGTTGACGAAGTCCACCAGGATGAGGGCGCATCGATGGCCGATGCCGCTGGTGCCGCCCAGTCCCTGGTGGCTGTAGATGGCGTGCTTGTCCATGGGGTCCTTTCTCAGCGCGCCTGGCCGCTGGCCGGCGCCTCGTCGCTCTGGGCGTGGCGCTCGTCAAAGGCCTGCACCCAGTCAAAACCCATGAGCTGGGAGAAGGCCTCAAAGTCGTGCAGGGGCGTGCTGCCGCCCACGCTGGAGCCCGTGCGCTTGATCGTCTGGTACACGCCCTCGAAGGCCGCCGCCCCAGCCAGGAAGGCCGCGGCCGGGAAGATGGCCAGGCTGTAGCCGAGCTCCACCAGTTCCTGCTGCGTCAGCACCGGCGTGCGGCCGCCCTCGACCATGTTGGCCACCAGCGGCAGGTCGAAGCTGCGGCAGATGGTGCGCATTTCCTCGATGGATTCCGGGCTTTCCACGAACAGCAGGTCTGCGCCCGCCCGGGCATAGGCCTCCGCGCGCCGCAAAGCCTCATCCAGGCCCAGGGTGGTGCGGGCGTCGGTGCGCGCAATGATCAGGAAATTCGGGTCGCTGCGCGATTCAACGGCCACGCGGATCTTTTCAACCATCTGCGAGGTCGGGATCACACGCCGGCCCAGCATGTGGCCGCATTTCTTGGGGAATTCCTGGTCTTCGAGCTGGATCACGCAGGCACCGGCGTTCTCGTAGCCGCGCACGGTGTGCATCACATTCAGCAGCCCGCCATAGCCTGTGTCGCCATCGCAGATCATGGGCGTGGTGGTGATGCTGGCAAATTGCTGCACCCGGTTGACCATGTCGGCATAGCTGGCCAGGCCCGCATCAGGCAGCCCCAGGTAGGAGGCCACCGTGCCGTAGCCTGTCATGTAGAGGGCTTCAAAGCCGAGCCGGTCGGCCATCTTGGCCGAGACCATCTCGAACACGCCAGGTGCAATCAGCAGCTCCTTCTTGCGCAAGCGTGCGGCCAACTGGGCCCGCTTGTCTGCGGCGCTCACGCGGCTCAGTCCGTTGTGCAGGTTCATGCGATGGACTCCGCGCGCTCCAGCGCGTCGATCATGGAGGACTTGCGCAGGTAGGCCCGCGCCTGCACGGGGTCGGCCGCGATGGCCCGAAGCTCGTCTTGCGTCTGCTTGCGCCGCACTGGGTCGCGCTCTTCGATCTCACGCTTATTGCGCGCGGTGCTGGCATTGATGTACTCGATGGCAATGGTGCGGCGCTGGCGCTCATACTGGTCCAGCAGGTCGGTGGAGGCGCCCTGCTGAATCACCTGCAGCAGCTTGCGCGTCAGGTTCATGGCGTCGTGCACGCCGCCATTCATGCCCATGCCGCCCAGCGGGTTGTTGATGTGGGCCGCATCGCCCGCCAGCAGCACCCGGCCCTGGCGGAACTGAGTGGCCACCCGTTGATGCACCTTGTAGAGGGTGCGGTGCAGGGTCTTGTAGGGCTGGGCCTGGGGCAAGAGGCGCTGCAGCCGTGCCTGCACGGCCTCATCGCTCATGACGAACTCGTCAGACTCTTCAGCCGGGGTGGGAAACAGCACCCGCCAGAGCGTGGGCACGCGCAGCAGGACACACCATTCCTCGGGGTCAGAGCAGTAGTTCACGTAGGACAAGCGGGGCAGGTGGTCGGCGTACTCGAAGTCGGTGGAAATCACCAGGAAGCGTTCCGGGTAGGTGATGCCTTCGAACTCAATGTCCAGGGCCCGGCGGGTGGCGCTCCAGGCACCATCGGCGCCAATCATGTAATCGGCCTCCAGCGGCCGGCTCTCGCCCTGGCTGGACAAGACAGCCTTCACCTTGTCAGCCGTCTGGCTGACCGTCTCCACCTTGGTGGAAAACAGCAGGCTGACGTGCGGCAGGGCTTCGAGCTGCTGGCGGATGAGCTCGGTCAACTTCCATTGCTCGCACTGCAGGCGGAAGGGGTGGTCGACATCCCCTTTGAGCAGCTGCATGTCGAACTCGGCGATCACGCCCTCTTGACGGTCACGCTGCTGCGTGTAGCGGGCCACCAGCCCTTGCGAGACCAGCGGGTCCGTCAGGCCATAGGCGGCGAGCATGTCCAGGGTGGGCGGGTGGAAGGTCGAGGCCCGCAGGTCCATGCTCAGTTGCGCAGCGGCCTCCACCACGGTGACCTGCACCCCCGCCTTGCCCAATACCAGGGCAGCCACCAAGCCCACCGGGCCGGCTCCAGCAATCAGGACATGTGTATTCATCTGGGGTTTTTGTATTTGAAAGAAGGAGGCCTCAATGTACACAAGTTGGGAAAAGATAAAAGTCGAAAGCCAAGAAATGACTCGAAACCCCCGTGAAATCCCTAGTAAATCACCTTTAAATAATGGATAACCCTCGGAAATCCATCTCGTCAGGGTTGTTTTGATTTTTCAATGTACACAATCAAGCTATATTGAGCCGCCATGACCAGCGCCCGCAGCCTCGCTTACGACACGGTCCGACAGCTCATCCTGGACGGCGGATTCCAGCCGGGTGAACGCATGCTGGAAGAAGAGCTGGCGCAGCGCGTGGGGGTCTCCCGGACCTCCATCCGCGACTGCCTGCGCCGGCTGGCCGGTGAAGGTCTGGTGCGCACCGAGGCCAACCGTGGCACCTTTGTCATCGAGTTCAGCAATGCTGAAGTGGATGAAATCTTCCAGCTGCGTGCGGTGCTGGAGGGACACGCCACGGCGCTGGCCGCTGTGCACGGCACGCCCGAAGACTGGGACGCCTTGAGCGAGGTTGCTGCAGAGATCGACCGCCAACTGGCTCAGCCCGAAACCGACGATGCCCTGCGCTTTGCCCGCTTCCAGCAGAGCAACACGCGCTTTCACGACATCATCCTGCGGGCCAGTGGCTCGCCCCGCCTGCAGACCCTCACCCGCTCCCTCATCGAGCTACCGCTGGTCACCATCAAGCAGCATGCCTGGCCCGGCGAGGTTCGTATCCGCCGCTCCAACGAGCAACACTGGGAAATCATCGAGGCGCTCAAGGCCAAAGACCCCTTGCTGGCGCGTTTGCGGGTGCAGTCACACATCATCACGGCGCGCCCCAAAGCCATGGTGGCGCAAACCTTGATGCCCCTGGCCCTGCTGTGAACACACCATGAGCACCCTGCCCGACCGCCCCCTGAACATCATCGTCACTGGAGGCGGTCGTGGCCTTGGCTGGGAAATGGCCGACGCCCTGTTGCAGGCCGGCCACCGAGTGCTGGTCACCGGCGCACG
>CANGYC010000192.1 GCA_947457975.1 Comamonadaceae bacterium
GTACTCGCCCAAGATCACGGCGCCTACCGAGTCACGCTCGAGGTTCAGGGCCAGGCCGAAAGTGGGCACGCCGGCGGCGGTAGCGGGGAACTCCAGCATCTCGCCCTGCATCACGTCAGACAGGCCGTGAATGCGAACGATACCGTCGGCCACGGACACCACGGTGCCCTGGTTGCGGATGTCGGCGCTGGCGCCCAGGCCCTGGATGCGGCTTTTGATCAGTTCAGAAATTTCTGCGGGATTGAGTTGCATGACTCTTTCCTTCTTTCAAGGTTGTTGGCTGTCGGAGCTCATGCTCAGGCGATCAGGGCCACTTTCATTTGTTCCAAACGGGCTTTGACAGAGGCATCGAGCACCTCATCACCCACCACGACGCGCACACCACCGATGATCTCGGGGTCGAGCTCCACGCGCACGTTAAGCTTGCGGCCAAAGCGCTTTTCCAGCGTCACGGCCAGGTCGGCCACGCTGGCATCGTCCATCGCGAAGGCGCTGTAGACGATGGCGTCAGACGAGCCGGCCTGTGCGTTCACGAGTGCGCGGAACTGACTGGCGATGTCCGGCAGGACGCTCAGACGACCGTTCTCGATGACCGTGTGCAGGAAGTTGCGAGCCTTCTCGGACAAGGCCGACTTGGCCACGCCGGTCAACACGTCAAAGGTCTGCTGCGCGGTCACATTGGGGTCGGTTGCAAACTGCTGGAGTTGTGGGTTTGCCGCAATGGCGGCGAACTCATCAAGCCAGTCGGCGGTGGCAGCCAGTTCCGTGCTGCAGGCCTTATACAGGGCCTCAGCGTAGGGGCGGGCGATGGTGGCAAGTTCGGCCATGTCTTAAAGCTCGGTTTTCAGGCGACCCAGAAGATCGGCATGCACACTGGCGTTGACTTCCTTGCGCAGGATCTGCTCGGCACCCTTGATGACCAGTGCAGCGACCTGCTCGCGCAGGGCTTCACGGGCCTGGACAGCCTGCTGCTGGGCCTCAACCTTGGCTGCGGCAATGATCTTGGCAGCTTCTTCCGAAGCCCTGGCCTTGGCCTCCTCGATCATGGCCTGGGCGCGGCGCTCGGCCTCGGCCAGACGCACCGCCGAATCGTTGCGCGACTTGGCCAGCTCATCTTCCACCCGCTTGTTGGCATGGGAGAGTTCAGCCTTGGCCTTGTCGGCGGCAGCCAGACCGTCAGCGATTTTTTGTGCCCGCTCGTCCAGCGCTTTGGTGATCGGGGGCCACACGAATTTCATCGTGAACCACACCAGGATCGCGAAAACGACAGCCTGCAGGAACAGAGTTGCGTTGATATTCACGTCTCAATCCTTCTAGGGCTTGAAGGGGGTCGGGCGATTAGCGCAGGACGAAAGGATTGGCGAAGGCAAACAGCAGGGCGATGGCCACACCGATCAGGAAGGCGGCGTCGATCAGACCGGCCAGAATGAACATCTTGGCTTGCAGGTCGTT
This sequence comes from Comamonadaceae bacterium, assembly GCA_947457975.1. Classification (GTDB taxonomy): domain Bacteria; phylum Pseudomonadota; class Gammaproteobacteria; order Burkholderiales; family Burkholderiaceae_C; genus Polaromonas. The sequence goes on from CANGYC010000192.1 coordinate 1,453, forward strand.
CATCAGCTCAGGCTGGCGTGCCGCAGACTCCAGGAACTTGCCACCCATCAGGCCAATGCCGATAGAGGCGCCAACAGCACCCAGACCAACGATCAAACCGCAGCCCAAAGCGACCAAGCCGAGAATGTTTTCCATGAGAAGCTCCTAGTGAAGAAAAGAAAGAAAAAACAAAGGAAAGAAATCATCAATGAGCGTCGTGCGCCTGACCGGTGTAGATCAGGGTCAACATCATAAAGATGAAGGCTTGCAGAGTGATCACAAGGATGTGGAAGATGGTCCACACGGATCCGGCGATGACATGGCCAATAGCCAGGCCCACGCCCGTGGCAGACAAGGCCCAGCCACCACCCATCAGGGCAATGAGCATGAACACCAGCTCACCTGCAAACATGTTGCCAAACAGTCGCATGCCATGCGAGACCGTCTTGGCCAGATATTCAATCATCTGCATCAAGAAATTGATGGGGTAGAGCACCCAGTGGTTGCCAAAGGGAGCAGCCACCAATTCATGCGCCCAGCCGCCAAGACCCTTGATCTTGATGTTGTAGAAAAGGCAGATCAGCAGCACCGAGATGGACAGGCCCAGAGTGGTGGACAGGTCGGCAGAGGGCACGACGCGCATGTAGTCCTTGAAACCCATGGCCGGGCCGGCGGTGTGCCAGATGTGGGGGATGAGGTCCACGGGCAACATGTCCATGGCGTTCATCAGGAAGATCCAGACGAACACAGTCAGCGCCAAGGGCGAGATCAGCTTGCGGCTCTGAGCGTTGTGAATCACGCCGCGGGCTTGGTTCTCTACCATTTCGGACAAGATTTCCACTGCGGCCTGGAAACGGCCCGGCACGCCAGACGTGGCCTTGCGCGCAGCCGACCACAGGAGAAAACAGCCCAGGGCACCGAGCACCACCGAGAAGAACAGCGAATCCAGATTGAACAAGCTGAAATCCACCACGCTGGTTTGCTTGACGTTCTGGAAATTGAAGTCCATCTGCAGATGCTGCAGGTGGTGCTGGATGTACTCCCCAGCCGAAGGCCCTTGTGTGCCGGCGTTTTCAGCAGCCATAAATTACCCATTCATCCAAAATCAAACCCGCGAGGAGCGATGCTGCCGCCACTTGCTCAGGAGCATCGCCAACCCGTACACCTTCAGGGTGATAACAAACCCAGCCACCATGGCCACCCAATCGAGTTCCGTCACCACCCGGGGCGCCGCCAGGAGCAACGCCACCGTTAACACAATCTTGACCAGTTCCCAGACAAAGAAACTGACCAGGGCCGAAGCCACCTGCCGCTGGCGCATCTGGCGCGCCAGTGCGCGGGCAAACACCAAGGCAGGCACACACACCGACAACACACCCCAAGCCACCGACGCAACCAAGTTGACCTTGCCCGTGAAGGCTGCCGTCAACCCCACCAGGACCAGGCCCACCAGAGCCTGCAAGCCCAAAACCTGCCATGGCGAGGTGCTGGGTTGGCGCTCCCGCCACGCCGAAGCCTCTTGCGCCGTCAGGGGCTCGAGAGCTTCCGCTTGATCATCATCTGCAAGTACCTTGTATGTATTCTTCACTTGCGGATGCCCGACTCTCAAGGAGGATGTCGCCTCTTCCGGCCCGCCACTCAGGACAAGCCCTTGTGCAAACCGCAATATTTTGTCTTCGCCGCATGACACTAACTTGACAGTCCAGCGTACTCGGCAAAGCTCTGCATTATACGTAGAAACCAGCGGTTACCGTCAAGGCGAATGGCCCGTAGGCCCTTGGGCTGGCTATCCTCATGCGGCAGAGGGACAATCGGCCATCCCTGGCGGGCAGAAGCACCGCCTGTCTTCCTCCCCGCGCATCCAGGCGTCCGATGTCCACCCGCACTGACTCTCTAATCACCTACCCGAGCCTTTTCCCCATCAAGGTGATGGGCGAGAAGGTCGAGGCGCTGCTCCCGGCTGTGACCCAGGTGGCCCGCATGCTGGATCCGACCTTTGATGAACGCACCATCGAGCTGCGCGAGAGCAAGGGTGGGCGCTACCTCGGGATCACCATCACGGTGACGGCCACCAGTCGCGAGCAACTCGATGAGCTGTACCGCACCCTCTCCACGCATCCCCTGGTCAAGGTGGTGCTCTGAGCGCAATCATGCTGCCCAAGATGCGGGGCCGGGTGGACTACCTGCCCACCTTCGAGGCCATGCAGGCCTTCACCGCCGCGCGCACCGCCCAGACACCCGACGAACTCTGGCTCTGCGAGCACCCACCGGTGTACACCCAGGGCCTGGCGGGCCAGGCCAGCCACGTGCTCGCGCCCGGCTCCATTCCCGTGCTGCAAACCAACCGGGGCGGGCAAGTCACTTACCACGGCCCCGGACAGGTGGTGGCCTACCCGCTGATCAACCTGCAGCGCGCTGGCTACTTCGTCAAGGAATACGTGTTTCGCATTGAAGAATCCGTCATCCGCACCCTGGCGCACTTCGGCGTGACAGGCCACCGTGTCGAAGGCTCGCCAGGCATCTACGTGCGCCTGGACGACCCCTTTGCCCACGGCGCGCTCACGGGCCCCCGGCCGGCGGGCGATCCGTTTCGCGGCCTGGGCAAGATCGCCGCCCTGGGCATCAAGGTGAGCCGCCAGTGCACCTACCATGGCGTGGCCTTCAATGTGGCCATGGACCTCGAGCCCTACCAGCGCATCAACCCCTGCGGCTATGCGGGACTGCAGAGCATCGACCTTTCTACAATCGGTGTACACACCAGCTGGGACGAGGCCGCACAGGTGCTGGGCAACAAGCTCGCCACCTACCTCGCCCCCTGAAGCGCCCCACCAGGACACCCCATGAGCAGCAACCCCACCGTCCGCGACGTCCAGAGCGTGGAGACCTACAACCCGCTGGCCAAGCAAAAGGCTGCCGCCAAGCTCTCGCGCATTCCCGTGAAGGTGGAGGCCGCCGAGGTGCTGAAAAAGCCCGACTGGATCCGCGTGAAGGCAGGCAGCGCGAGCTCGCGCTTTTATGAGATCAAGCAGATCCTGCGCGAGAACAAGCTCAACACGGTGTGCGAGGAGGCCAGCTGCCCCAACATCGGCGAATGCTTTGGCAAGGGCACGGCCACCTTCATGATCATGGGCGACAAGTGCACGCGCCGCTGCCCGTTCTGCGACGTGGGCCACGGCAGGCCCGATCCGCTGGATGTCAATGAACCCGAGAACCTGGCCAAGACCATTGCGGCGCTCAAGCTGCAGTACGTGGTGATCACCAGCGTGGACCGGGACGACCTGCGTGATGGCGGCGCCGGTCATTTTGTGGAGTGCATCCGCCGCACGCGCGAGCTCTCACCGCTCACGCAGATCGAGGTGCTGGTGCCCGACTTCCGCGGCCGCGACGACCGCGCCCTGGAGATCCTCAAGGCCGCACCGCCGGACGTGATGAACCACAACATGGAAACCGTGCCGCGCCTGTACAAGGAAGCGCGCCCGGGCTCGGACTACCAGTTCTCGCTGAACCTGCTCAAGAAATTCAAGGCCCTCTTTCCGCAGGTGCCGACCAAGAGCGGCCTGA
>CANGYC010000193.1 GCA_947457975.1 Comamonadaceae bacterium
AGGCGTCGATGGTGTGGTGGCCGCTGTTGTGTGGGCGGGGGGCCATTTCATTGACCACCAGGTCCAGGCCCTGCGGTCCCTCGACGACGAAGAACTCCACGCACATCAGGCCCACGTAGCCGATCTGCTGCGCGATGGCGCGCGTGGCGGCCTCGGCGCGCGCGGCCAGCTCGGCCGGCAGGCACCCTTCGTAGGCGTGCGTCACGGCCAGGATGCCGTTCACGTGCACATTGCGCTGCGGCGCGTAGCTCACCATTTGTCCGTCAAAGCCGCGGGCCACCAGCACCGAGCACTCGGCCTGCAGCGGCAGCATTTTTTCCAGCACGCAGGGTACGCGCTGGAGCTCGTTCCAGGCGCGGGCGAGTTCTTCACGCGTCTTCACGCGCACCTGGCCCTTGCCGTCGTAGCCCATGCGGGCGGTCTTGAGGATGCCGGGCAGCAGCGCGTCGGCCACGGCCTGCAGTTCGGCCTCGGTGCGTATCACGGCGTGCGGTGCGCAGCCCACGCCCGAGTTGGCCGCGCAGGCACTGAAGTGCGCTTTTTCCTGGATGCGGTCTTGCGCGATCGCCACGCAGGCAGCGCCCGGGGCCACCGGGCGCGTGGCGGCTAGCGCTTCGAGCGCCTGGGCCGGCACGTTTTCAAATTCGGTGGTGATGGCGGCGCTCAGGCGGGCCAGTTGCTCGAGGCCTGCCGGGTCGGTATAGGCGGTCTGGATGTGGTGGTGGCTCACCAGGCCTGCGGGGCTGGTGGCATCGGGGTCGAGCACGGCGGTGGAGTAGCCCAGGCGCTGGGCGGCGTGCACGAACATGCGGCCGAGCTGGCCGCCGCCCATCACGCCCAGCGTGGCGCCGGGAAGTATGGTTTGCATCTGGGCCGCACTCATTGCGGAGGCAGCGTCATGGCCTGGGCCACGCGGGTCTGCTCGGCGCGAAAGTCCTTGAGCCGCTGCGCCAGGGCCGCATCGTGCAGGGCCAGCATGGCCACGGCAAAGAGCGCCGCATTGGCCGCGCCGGCATTCCCGATGGCGAAGGTGGCCACCGGGATGCCCTTGGGCATTTGCACGATGCTGTGCAGCGAATCCACGCCCTGCAGGTGGCGGCTGGCCACTGGCACGCCCAGCACGGGCACGGTGGTCTTGGCGGCCAGCATGCCCGGCAGGTGGGCGGCGCCGCCGGCACCGGCAATGATGGCCTTAAGGCCCCGGCCTTCGGCGCTGTCGGCGTAGGCGAACAACTCGTCGGGCATGCGGTGCGCCGAGACCACGCGCGCCTCATGGGCCACGCCGAAATGCTCGAGGATCTGCACCGCGTGCTGCATGGTGTCCCAGTCGCTGCTGGAACCCATGACGACACCGATCTGCAGGGCGGGAGAAGATGCGCTGGAAGTCATGCAGTGGCCCGGATGGCGGCCGGCCGGAAGTTGCGGCGGCTCAGGGGAAGCGGGGCAGGACGCCCCACGAAAGAAGGGGATTTTAAGCCGCCCCCTCCATGTACCATCCGTGCCCATGATCGACGTGACCATGGCGAACTTTGAGCAGGAAGTGATCGCCGCTTCCATGACCACTCCCGTGCTGGTGGACTTCTGGGCGCCCTGGTGTGGCCCTTGCAAGTCGCTCGGGCCCATCCTCGAGAAGGTGGAGGCCGAGTACGGCGGGCGCTTCAAGCTGGTGAAGATCAACTCCGACGACGAGCAGCAGCTGGCGGGGGCCTTTGGCATCCGCAGCATCCCGACCTGCGTGTTGCTGGTCGGTGGCCGCCCGGTGGACGGTTTCTCCGGTGCCATGCCCGAAGGCCGCGTCAAGGAGTTCCTCGACAAGCACTTGCCCAGCGAGGACACGCTGATGGCGCAGGCCGCGGCCGAGGAAACCCAGGAGCTCATGGACAGCGGCGACCTGGAAAGCGCGCTCGACAAGCTCGCGCAGGCCCTGGCGGCGGACCCGGCCAACGACGAGGCGCGCTTTGACTATGTGAAGCTGCTCATTGGCACCAGCCAGCTGGCCGAGGCCGAGGCGGCGCTCGCGCCCGCCCTGGGGCAGATTTCGGTGCAGCTGCGCTTTGATGCCCTCAACCAGTGGCTGCAGGCGCTGAAATTCGTGGCCACCGACCCGCGTGGCCAGTGGGAGCTGGCGCAGTTCGACGCGCTCATTGCCCAGAACAAGCGCGACTTCGACGCCCGCCTGGCCAAGGCCCGCGTGCTCATGGCCGAGGGCGAATGGACGGCGGCCATGGACGAGCTGCTGGAGATCATCCTGCGCGACAAGAAGTGGGCCGATGAATTGCCTCGCAAGACCTTTGTGGCCATCCTGGAGTTGCTCACACCGCCCAAGCCCAAGGCCGCCAACGCCACCCCGGGCAAGACGGCCGCCGGCATCGAGATCGTCGGTGCCCAGGCCGTGCAGGAGGATCCGCAGGCCGCCATGGTGTCGGCCTACCGGCGCAAGCTGAGCATGACGCTCAACTGAGCGGGCTGCCTGGCGCCCGAGAAGAGGCGCCTTGAGTGCACGCTATTGGGGCATTTCTGCCAAAGCCAAGCGCGGCGCGCTAAGTTGGTGCATTGAGGCGGCCTCGGCGGGCAAGCTCAGCCCTTGTGGAGGGCTTTTTTTTGGCACGCATCATGCTTTAGACCTCGGGTCCAAACAACTTGCTACTTCAGGAGTGCATATGAAAAAGAATCTCGCTAAATCTTTGGCCCTGGCCGCTGTGGCTGCTTCCACCCTGTCGACCGGCGCGGCCATGGCCGCTGACACGCTGGCCTTCAACGCGGGCGTGGTCACCGACTACCGTTATCGCGGCATTTCGCAGTCGCGTCACCAGCCTGCAGTGCAGGCGGGCGTGGACTACACCATGGCCAGCGGCTTCTACGTAGGCGCCTGGGCTTCGACCATCAACTGGATCAAGGACACGGGTACTTCCAACAACACTGCAGGTGTGACAGGCTCTGTCGAACTGGATCTGTACGGTGGCTACAAAGGCGAAATCACCAAGGGCCTGAGCTATGACGTGGGCGTGCTGCGTTACGAGTACGTCGGCAACAAGCTGGGCAGGGTCGGTGGATTCGTTGATGCGAACACAACCGAGGTGTACGGCGCCCTGACCTATGGCGTGTTCACCGCCAAGTACTCGCACTCGCTGACCAACCTGTTCGGCAACGTCAACAGCAAGAACAGCACCTACATCGACCTGAGCGCCAACTTCGACCTCGGCAACGGTTTGACCTTGACGCCCCACGCTGGTCGTCAAGTTATCGAGAACAGCCCCGCCTTTTCGTACAGCGATTACTCCATCACGCTCACCAAAGATTTGGGCAAGGGTTTGAGCGCCTCCTTGATGGCTGTCGGCACGGACGCTGGTCGTTCACAGTACACGCTGGTGAACAAGTACAACGGCAAAGATGCCCTGGTCGTCGGCATCAAGTACACGTTCTAAGTCAGGCCCAAGACCCTGCCGAGCCTGGGGCTCGGCAGACCGTCGTGGCATGCGGCGCTGCTTTCAGCCTTCGGGCTGGATCAGCGCCGTTTTCACGTCAGCAGGGTCAGTCTGTCAGTTGGTCAGCCGCGCCAGCGCTTCTTGGTACTTGGCAGCTGTTTTGTCGGCCACCTCGGGCGGCAGGGCCGGGGCGGGCGGGGTCTTGTCCCAGGGTTTGCCGTTGATGCGCACGGCCTCCAGCCAGTCGCGCACGAATTGCTTGTCGTAGCTGGGCGGGTTGGCGCCCTGGGCGAAGGCGGCCTCATAGCCCTCGATGGGCCAGTAGCGCGAGGAGTCGGGTGTGAGCACCTCGTCCATCAGCGTGAGCGTGCCCTGTGCATCGAGGCCGAACTCGAACTTGGTGTCGGCAATGATGATGCCCTTGGTGAGCGCGAATTCGGCGGCCGCCTGGTAGATGGCGATGCTCACACGGCGGATCTCGGCGGCCAATGCCGGGCCGACGATCTTTTCCACCTGTTCGTACGAGATGTTCTCGTCGTGCTCGCCGACCTCGGCCTTGGCCGCCGGCGTGAAGATGGGCTCGGGCAATTTGCTGGCGTTCTTCAGGCCAGCGGGCAGCGGCACGCCGCAGACCGACTGGCTGGCCTGGTACTCCTGCCAGCCGCTGCCGGCCAGGTACCCGCGCACCACGGCCTCGACCGGGATGGGTTTGAGGCGCTTGACCAGCATGGAGCGGCCCTCCACCTGCGGCAGCTCAGCGGCGGTGACCACGCTCTCCGGGGCCTGGCCCGTGAGGTGGTTGGGGCAGAGGTGCCCGAGCTTGCCAAACCAGAAGAGGGCCATTTGCGTGAGCAGCTTGCCCTTGCCGGGGATGGGCTCGCCCAGGATCACGTCAAAGGCGCTGAGCCGGTCGCTGGCCACCATGAGCAGCCGGTCCGAGCCGACGGCGTAGTTGTCGCGAACCTTGCCCCGAGCGAGCAGGGGCAGCGAGGTGAGGGCGGAGGTGTGGAGGGCCGTGCTCATGCGCCGCTTCAGTTCACCAGCTGGGCCAGTGCACCCTGTGCGTATTTGGCCGCCATGACCTGCACACCCTGGGGCTTGAGCTTGCCGCCCTGGCCTTCGCAGCCGAACTCCAGGTAGCGCGCCTTGCACACCGCCTGGGCGGCGGCGCGGGCGGGCTTCATCCACTCGCGCATATCGAACTTGTCGGGGTTCTGGGCCTGGAATTGGCGCACCGCGCCGGTCATGGCCAGGCGGATGTCGGTGTCGATGTTGATCTTGCGCACGCCATGCTTGATGGCTTCCTGGATCTCTTCCACCGGCACGCCGAAGGTCTGCTTCATCTTGCCGCCGTACTGGTTGATGATGGCCAGCAGCTCCTGCGGCACCGACGATGAGCCGTGCATCACCAGGTGGGTGTTGGGGATGCGCGCGTGGATTTCCTTGACGCGCGAGATCGCCAGGATGTCGCCCGTGGGCTTGCGGCTGAACTTGTAGGCGCCGTGGCTGGTGCCAATCGCAATGGCCAGGGCGTCGAGCTGCGTGGCTTTGACGAA
>CANGYC010000194.1 GCA_947457975.1 Comamonadaceae bacterium
CGCAATGGCCTTGGCATTGCGAACCTTGCTGGCCTTGGACTGGGGCATGCTGTCGGGCAGGTCGCGGTAGACACCGCCCGGGCGGGAGTAGGCCGCGTGCATGCGGGCGCCGGAGACGGCCTCGTACATGTCGAACAGGGCCTCGCGCTCGCGGAAGCAGTAGATGAGGATGGTCATCGCACCGCAGTCGAAGCCGTGGCAGCCGAGCCAGAGCAAGTGATTCAAGAGGCGCGTGATCTCCGCGTACATCACGCGGATGTACTGAGCGCGCTCGGGCACTTCCAGGGCCATGAGCTTTTCGATAGCCAGGCAGTAGGCGTGCTCGTTGGACATCATGGACACGTAGTCCAGGCGGTCCATGTACGGCAGGGACTGGATGTAGGTGCGGCTTTCGGCCAGCTTTTCGGTGGCGCGGTGCAGCAGGCCGATGTGCGGGTCAGCGCGCTGGATGACCTCACCATCGAGCTCGAGCACCAAGCGCAAAACACCGTGCGCGGCCGGGTGCTGGGGACCAAAGTTCAGCGTGTAGTTTTTGATTTCAGCCATGTTGGGATCAGCCTTTAAACGCCAGCCTCACTTGAGGCCGCCGTACCCGTCTTCACGGATGATGCGGGGCGTGATTTCACGCTGCTCGATGGTCACCGGCTGGTAGATCACGCGCTTGAGTTCTGCGTCGTAGCGCATCTCCACGTGGCCCGTGACGGGGAAGTCCTTGCGGAAGGGGTGACCAATGAATCCGTAGTCGGTGAGGATTCGGCGCAGGTCGGCATGGCCCTCGAAAATGATGCCAAAGAGGTCAAAGGCCTCGCGCTCGAACCAGTTGGCGGCATTCCAGATGCCGGTGACCGAGGGGATCACGGGAAAGTCATCGTCGGCGCAGAAAACCTTCAGGCGCACGCGCTGGTTCAGGCTCACTGACAACAGATGCGAGACCACGGCGTAGCGCAGTCCGTCGTACTCACCGTTGCGGTAATCGCTGTAGTCCACGCCGCACAGGTCAACCAGTTGCTCGAAGAGGCAGCCCGCGTCATCGCGCAGGATCAAGGCGGCCTCGGCGTAGTCGGCCGCCTTGACCACCACGGTGACCTCGCCCAGGGCCATGGTGATGCGCTGGGCCTTGCCGCCCAGGGCGCTGGCCACGGCGTCGCGGACGGACTCCGGAGCAGGAATGTGTTGAGCCGGGCTCAGCGAGGTCTCGAACATGTTCAGGCCCTCGCGATGGTGTTGGTGCGGCGGATCTTCTGCTGCAGCTGGATGATGCCGTACAGCAGCGCCTCGGCGGTAGGCGGGCAGCCCGGCACGTACACATCGACCGGCACGATGCGGTCGCAGCCGCGCACGACCGAGTAGCTGTAGTGGTAGTAGCCGCCGCCGTTGGCACACGAACCCATGGACAGCACCCAGCGCGGCTCGGACATCTGGTCGTAGACCTTGCGCAGGGCCGGGCCCATTTTGTTGCACAGGGTGCCGGCCACGATCATGAGGTCAGACTGGCGCGGGCTGGGGCGGAACAACATGCCAAAGCGGTCCATGTCGTAGCGGGCCGCGCCCGCGTGCATCATCTCAACAGCGCAGCACGCCAGGCCGAACGTCATAGGCCAGAGCGACCCGGTCTTGGCCCAGTTGACCACCGAGTCGTAACTGGTGGTCATGAACCCTTCGTTGAACACACCTTCAAGTGACATATGCGTACCTTTGTGGCGGGAGAACGTGCGCGCGCTCCGCCTGACGAACAACCAACCCGGACTGGAGCAACAGGACCGGGATCACTCCCAGTCGAGGGCGCCCTTCTTCCACTCGTAGATGAAGCCCACGACAAGAATGCCCAGGAAAATCATCATGGACCAGAAACCCACCAAGCCAATGTCCTTGAGGGCTACAGCCCAGGGAAACAGGAAGGCGATTTCGAGGTCAAAAAGGATGAAGAGGATGGCTACGAGGTAGTAGCGCACATCGAACTTCATGCGGGCGTCTTCGAAGGCTTCGAAGCCGCATTCGTAAGGGGAATTTTTTTCGCTGTCCGGGCGATTGGGGCCCAAAAGCTTACCCAGGACTTGCGGGACCACGCCGACTGCGACCCCCACCAGAATGAATAACAAGACTGGAAGGTACTGATCGAGGTTCATCTTGACGTGTTGCCTGGGATTGCACGCATCGAGGGCCTGACGGTGCACCGGGTCGGTCTGAAACCACCCGGCGCATGCAAGTGCCCTAAGAGCACAAGTTCTCAACTGGTGCGGACGGCGAGACTCGAACTCGCACAGCTTTCGCCACTACCCCCTCAAGATAGCGTGTCTACCAATTTCACCACGTCCGCGCTCATATTCCGGTGCTCTGGTTGGACCGTTGAAAGCCTGAGGAGGGCTTTCAGGAGCAGCTGGTAGTTTAGCCTGAAAAGCGCCCCCTTCCGATAGAAAGAGACGACTTTCAGAGGGGGGGCGATACTTATTTCGAAGGGATCTGGCCCGCACCAGGCGCTGCGGGCGAGGCAGGCACGGGCACTGCGCTGCCGCTCGGTGCGCTAGAGCCTGCAGGGGTCGGGGCGTTACCCGGAATCTGCGCGGCACCGGGCGCCACCGCCGGAGCCGCAGGCTGGACCACGCCCTCGAGCACACTGGACGAGGTGCGTGGCTGGGCCGTACCGAAATAGGCCAGACCCAGGGTGCTGAGGAGAAAGACCGTGGCCAACACAGCCGTGGTGCGCGAGAGGAAATTGGCGCTGCCGCTGGCGCCAAAGAGGCTGCCAGACGTGCCGCTGCCGAAGGCGGCACCCATGTCGGCGCCCTTGCCATGCTGCACCAGGATCAGGCCGATCATGGCCAGAGCCGTCAACATCTGCACAGCCAGAAGAATGGTCAAAAGAATGCTCATAGGAACTCCAGAAGTCGTCAGGAAAAGGGTCAGCGCGCGGCGGCGATGATGGTCAAAAAGTCGGCTGCCTTGAGAGCGGCACCGCCGATCAGGCCGCCGTCGATGTCGGGCTGGGCCAGCAGAGTGGCCGCGTTGGCGGCATTCATGCTGCCGCCATAAAGAATCTTCACGCGTTCGGCCTGAGGCGTGGCCGCCTTGAGCTGCGCACGCAGCACGGCATGCACGGCCTGGGCCTCCTCGGGTGTGGCCGTCTTGCCGGTGCCAATAGCCCAAACAGGCTCATAAGCCAGCACGATCTCGCTGATGCAGTGGCCATTGGCCTGGATCACGGCCGCGAGCTGGCGTTTGACCACATCGACGGTTGTTCCAGCTTCACGCTCGGCCAGCGACTCACCCACGCACACGATGGGGGTGATGCCGTGCGCCAGGGCCTGGCGGGCCTTCTCAGCCACCAGGGCATCGGTCTCGCCGTGGTACTGGCGACGCTCCGAATGACCCACGATGGCGTAGCGGCAGCCAAAGTCCTTGAGCATGGACGGGCTCACCTCGCCCGTGAAGGCGCCAGCGGCCTGGCTGGAGACATCCTGAGCGCCCAGCTGCAGTGGCTCAAGGCTTGGCAGCTGAGCCGATAGGGCTCGGACCTGCGCCAAGTAGGGTGCGGGCACGCAGACGGCCACCTCCGCGCGGGGCGGCGTGGCCAGGCCCTGGGCCAGAGCCGTGAGCAAGGCCTCATTGGCAGCCAGGCTGCCGTTCATCTTCCAGTTGCCAGCGATGAGTTGGGTCATGACACGCTTGAATTGCAGGAATTACCAGGTGAGAACGATCTTGCCGATGTGCTGGTTCGATTCCATCAGCGCATGGGCCTGAGCCGCCTCGGCGGCCGCAAAAGTCTTATAGATCACAGGGCGAATGGCGCCGCGCTCAATGAGCGGCCAGACGCGCGCCTCGAGCGAGCGAGCGATCGCACTCTTGAACGCGATCGGCCGGGGCCTCAGGGTGGAGCCGGTCAGAGTCAGGCGCCGGCGCAGCACCAGGCCAGCATTGAACTCGGCCTTGACGCCGCCCTGCACCGCAATCATGACCAGGCGGCCGTCTTCCGCCAGGCACTCGACCTCGCGGGCCACGTAGGCACCGGCCACCATGTCCAGGATGACGTCCACACCCTTGCCACCGGTCAGGCGCCGGGCTTCCTCGGCAAAGTCCTGCTCACGGTAGACGATGGCATGGTCAGCTCCCAGCGCCAGGCAGGCCTGGGCCTTGTCGGCGCTGCCCACGGTGACGATGACGCGTGCACCCATGGCCTTGGCCATCTGAATGGCCGTGACACCGATGCCGCTGGAGCCGCCCTGCACCAGCAGGGTTTCACCAGCCTGCAGGCGGGCACGGTCGAACACATTGCTCCAGACGGTGAAAAAGGTCTCGGGCAGCGAGGCGGCTTCCAGGTCCGACAAGCCCTGGGGCACCGGCAAACACTGGCCTGCCGGTGCCACACACAGCTCGGCATAACCGCCACCTGCCACCAGGGCGCAGACACGGTCACCCAGCTTGAAGCCGCGCTCGGCCATGGCGGCCGCATCGCCTCCCACGAGCTCGCCCGCCACTTCAAGGCCGGGGATGTCGGAGGCGCCAGGCGGCACCGGGTAGTTGCCGGTGCGCTGCAGCACGTCAGGGCGGTTGATGCCGCTGGCGCGCACGCGGATGAGCAACTCCCCTGCCCCCGGCTGGGGGTCAGGGCGCTCGACCAGGCGCAGCACTTCGGGGCCGCCCGGTGCGGTGATGTCGACGGCTTTCATGGCTTGACTCCAGCGCCGCGGCATCCCAAGAGATGCCGCGGTCGGGTGCGGACTGAGCTCAGCCCTGCTGCTGGGCAGGACGCTCGATCAGGGCCTTCATGGACAGCTTGACGCGGCCCTTCTCGTCCGTCTCGAGCACCTTCACGCGCACCACCTGGCCTTCGCTCAGGTAGTCGGTGACTTTTTCCACGCGCTCGTGGGCGATCTGGCTGATGTGCAGCAGACCGTCCTTGCCAGGCAACAGATTCACCAGGTCGCCGAAGTCCAGCAGCTTGGTGATGGGGCCTTCGTAGACCTTGCCGATTTCAA
>CANGYC010000195.1 GCA_947457975.1 Comamonadaceae bacterium
AATGGCGGCGCGCACGCCAACAACAACCTGGACCTGCAGGAACTGATGATCATTCCGGTGGGCGCGCCCAGTTTCCGTGAGGCCGTGCGCTACGGCGCTGAAGTGTTTCATGCGCTCAAGAAGATCCTGCACGACAAGGGCATGAGCGTGGCCGTGGGCGACGAGGGCGGCTTCGCGCCCAATGTGCCCAGCCACGAGGCCGCGATACAGATGATTCTGGAGGCGATCGACAAGGCCGGCTACGTGGCCGGCGAGCAGATCGCCCTGGGCCTGGACTGCGCGGCCAGCGAGTTCTACAAAGACGGCCAATACCACCTCGAAGGCGAAGGCCTGGTGCTCTCGGCCGAAGAGTGGACCAACATGCTGGCCACCTGGGTCGACAAGTACCCCATCATCAGCATTGAAGACGGCATGCACGAGGGCGACTGGGACGGCTGGAAGCTGTTGACCGATCGTCTGGGCAAAAAAGTGCAGCTGGTCGGCGATGACCTGTTCGTCACCAACACCAAGATCCTCAAAGAAGGGATCGACAAAGGCATTGCCAACTCCATCCTCATCAAGATCAACCAGATCGGCACCCTGACTGAGACCTTTGCCGCCATCGAGATGGCCAAGCGTGCGGGCTACACCGCCGTCATCAGCCACCGCTCCGGTGAGACCGAAGACTCCACCATTGCCGACATTGCCGTGGGCCTTAATGCCGCGCAGATCAAGACCGGCTCGCTCAGCCGCTCGGACCGCATGGCCAAGTACAACCAGCTGCTGCGCATCGAGGAAGACCTGGGTGACATCGCCAGCTACCCCGGCCGCGACGCCTTCTACAACCTGCGCTGAACATCACCTTGGCATTCGACGTGGGCAAACGCGCACTTGCAGGCCTGTTGATAGGCCTGCTCGTCATCCTGCAGATCCAGATCTGGTTCGGCAGGGGGAGCGTTCCCAACGTTCACCAGATGGAAAAAAAGCTGCTCGAGCTCCAGCAGCAGAACCTCGCGGCCCAGGCAGAAAATGACCGCCTGGCCGCCGAGGTGCGCGACCTCAAGGAAGGCCTGGAAATGGTGGAGGAAAAGGCCCGCAGCGATCTGGGCATGGTCAAACCCAACGAAATCTTCGTTCAGATCACCAAATGAGCAAAGGCCCGCTTGTGGCCGTGCTGGGCGCAGGACGAGAAGCCTTCCTTGGAGCACTCCACCAAGCGCTTGACAACACACGGGCCCAGGCCAGGGCCGCGCCGCCTTCAGGGCTGCAATTGCAGAGCTTTGCCAGCGTGGAAGACATCGTAAGCGCCGACCAGCGCTGGCTGCTGGCCTGGGAACTGGATCAGCAGTCCCATACACAAGAGGCACTCACCGCCCTTGCACACCACCACGCGCTGCGCCAGGCACTCAATGACGGGGGCCTGGCCTACCAGGTGCTCAGGGGCTCACAAAGCGAGCGTGTGGCCCATGCCCTGCAAAGCCTGGCTCCCTGCTGGCCAGAACTGGCGGCCCTGTTGCCGCGCACAGGCCTGGCCTCACGGCGCCCGGGCAGCCTCAGCTGTGACCATTGCAGCGACCCGGACTGCGAGCACCGCAGCTTCACGCAGCTGATCAAAAACAGGTCAGCAGACTGAGGGCTATCGCCGAGGGTCTCGGCTCCTACTGGAGGCCCGAGGACGAAGGCGGCTGGTCGGCCTGCGCTGCGAAAAGCTGCACCGACTCCACCGCGTCAAAGCCGTACTGCGCGCCGCAGAACTCGCAGCCCACATTCACCAGGCCTCGCTCCTCGATGATGGACTGCACCTCGGCCTGGCCCAGGCTGCGCAGCATGCCGCTGACCCGCTCGCGTGAGCAGCTGCAGGCAAAGCGCGGATGCAGGGGCTCAAAGCGCACCAGCGGTTCCTCCCAGAAAAGGCGGTGCAGGATGCTGTCGATGTCCAGGCCCAGCAACTCCTCAGCCTTGAGGGTGCCAGCCAACAAGGCAATGCGCTGGTAGTCCTCGTTGCGGCCAATCTGGTCTTCATTGGCATCGCGGTCCATCTGGCCTTCGAGGTTCTGGCTGCCCATCACGGGCAGGCGCTGGATCAAGAGACCGGCTGCCATCTGCTCATTGGCCGCCAGCACCAGGCGGGTGTCGAGCTGTTCGCTTTGCAGCATGTAGTGTTCCAGCACCTCGCTGAGCTTTTCCAGCTTCTCGTGGCGGTCGCCAAACAGCGGCACCACACCCTGGTAGGGCTGCTGGCCCGGCAGGCGGTCCTTGGGGTCCAGCGTGATGGCGCAACGCCCCAGGTTATTCACGTTGACCATCTGGCTGAGCGTGGCGCCTGCGGGAACGCCCTGGGCGCCAGCCGCGCCCAGCGTGGCCGTGGCGCGCAGGCTCAGGTCGGGCTGCACCTCGGCCACGGCCAGCTTGACCGGGCCGTCACCGGAAATCTGCAGCACCAGCGAGCCATTGAACTTGATGTTGCTTTGCATCAGCGCACCGGCGGCCAGCATCTGGCCGAGCAGCTCGCTGAGTTCGGGCGGGTAGCCGCCTGCGGCCCGGCGGCGCTGCAGGATCTCCTGCCAGACATCGGTGAGCTGAACCAGCATGCCACGCACGGGCAGGCCCTCGAAAATGAATTTGTGCAGTTCTGACATGGAAAACTTCTGGCCGTGCGGCCTCTCAAAAACAAAGGCCGGACGCTGGCAGGCGCCCGGCCGCAAACCCGCCGAAGCGGCTCAGCCGATCTTGCGCAGCCCGGCCCGAAAGCGCTGGGCATTGTCCCGGTAGCCCTGGGCGCTGCGCTGAAGGCCCTCGATCTGCTCGGGCGTGAGTTGGCGCACAACCTTGGCAGGGCTGCCCAGGATCATGGAGCCATCGGGAAATTCCTTGCCTTCAGTCACCAGCGCGCCCGCGCCCACCAGGCAGTTCTTGCCGATGCGGGCGCCGTTGAGCACCACGGCCTGAATACCAATGAGCGAGCCGTCGCCAATGGTGCAGCCGTGCAGCATCACCTGGTGACCCACGGTCACGTTCTCACCGATGTTCAGGGGCATGCCCTCATCGGCGTGCAGCACGCTGCTGTCCTGGATGTTGCTGCCCCGGCCAATGCGGATGGTGTCGGTGTCGCCGCGCACCACCGCGCCAAACCAGACGCTGGCGTTTTCCTCAAGCGTGACGCGGCCGATCACCTGGGCGCTGTCAGCCACCCAGGCACTGTCGTGGACTTGCGGGCTATCGCCATCGAGTTGGTAGAGGGCCATGGTCGGGAAAAGCTCGGTGATCTGAAGCCTGGGATTGTAAGGAGGGCCACCTGCCCTCGGCGCATGCCCTGGGGATAATCGGTCCATGCACTGCCTGCGCCGCACCGCCCTGGAACTGATCCGCCTGACCGACCCGCATGCCAAGGCCCGCGCAGTGCGCGCCCTGCCCCTGGCGCCCGAGGCCCTGCGCGAGGCCGCCTGGACACTGGGGCAAGACCAGGCCCTGGTCGAACCCGAAGGCGTGCCCGGCCGCGCCGAGCGGCCGCTGCTGCTGCCGGCGCGCGAGGTGCCGCAGCGCTCGGTGGGCACGCCCGAGGGCCACGCCGGCCTCATCCATTCACTGGCCCACATTGAATGCAATGCGGTCGACCTCGCGCTCGATGCCATTTGGCGCTTCCCAGGCATGCCCGCCGGCTTCTACACCGACTGGTGGCGCGTGGCCCATGAGGAGGCCCTGCACTTTGAGCTGCTGGCCGAGCATCTGCGTCGCCTGGGCCACGCCTATGGCGACTTCACGGCCCACGAGGGGCTGTGGCACATGGCGAACAAGACCCGGGACGACGTGCTGGCACGCATGGCCATCGTGCCGCGCACGCTGGAGGCACGCGGGCTCGACGCCTCGCCGGCCGTGCAACGCAAGCTGATCTCGGTGGGTGACCACCGAGGCGGCGAGATCCTGGACACCATCCTGCGCGACGAGATCGGGCACGTGGCCATCGGCAACCACTGGTTCCGCTGGCTCTGTCAGCAGCGTGGGCTGGAGCCGGTGGCGCACTACGAGGAACTGGCGCTGCAGTATGGGGCGCCACGCCTGAAGGGCCCCTTCAACCTGCCCGCCCGGCGGGCGGCCGGTTTCGAGGACGCCGAGCTGGCCCTGCTGGGCCGCTGAGCTGCGCCGCACAGCCAGGGACAAGTTCCGCACGCCCTGCCCGACAGGGTCGACAAGCCTTGCAGGGCGCGGCTGAAAACCAAGGACTGGCAATGGCCCCGCTTGCCCGCGGGCATCGGCGCACCTTAAGCTGACTTTGCACTGCGCCTTCGCGGCGCTCTGCCTGCCGACCCACGCCACTGGAGCCTCGCCCCATGCTGATGCGCCCATCGCTCATGCGTTCCACCGCGGCTGCACTGCTGCCCTCGGCAGTGCAGCTGCGCCTGCCCAGCGGCCAGACCCTGGGCCGCGAGGAAGCGCCGGTGCGCCTGTCGCTGGCGCAATGGGCGAGCCTGGCCCGGCTCAAGTCCGGTCAGGTGGGGGGCCTGGCCGAGGACTACGTGGAAGGCCGTTTGGGGCTGGAAGGCCGCATGCGCGACATCATGGGAGCCGTGCTGCACCTGCTCCCGGGCAACCCGGTGGACAGCGGCACGGGCTGGTGGATGCCGCTGTGGGCACGTGCGCGCTCTCTCAGAGCGCACTCCCCTGGCCGGGACGCGGCGCAAATTCAATTCCACTACGACGTCTCGGATGCCTTCTACGCCCTCTGGCTGGACCCACGGCGGGTCTACTCCTGCGCTTACTACCCCAGCCAGAGCATGAACCTGGCCGCGGCGCAGGAGGCCAAGCTCGAGCACATTTGCCGCAAGCTGATGCTCAGACCCGGCGAGCGATTCCTGGACATTGGCGCGGGCTGGGGCGGGCTGCTGCTCTGGGCGGCCGAGCACCACGGTGTAGATGCCACCGGCATCACGATCTCGCG
>CANGYC010000196.1 GCA_947457975.1 Comamonadaceae bacterium
AACAAGATCTTCATCAGCGCTGGCGAGCACGACCTGGCCCCCAACATCGTGCACCTGGTGCTCGCCCGCCTGCCCGATGCGCCCCAGGGCAGCAAAGGCATCAGCCTCTTTGTGGTGCCGAAATTTCATGCGAACGCCGACGGCACGCTCGGCGCGCGCAACGGCATTTACTGCGGTGGTCTCGAGCACAAGATGGGCATCCACGGCAAGGCCACGGCGCAGATGGTGCTCGATGGCGCCGTGGGCCAGCTGGTGGGCCAGCCGAACAAGGGCCTGCAGGCCATGTTCGTGATGATGAACGCCGCGCGCCTGGGCGTGGGCAACCAGTCGCTGGGTCTCACTGAAGTGGCCTTTCAAAACGCGCTGGCCTACGCCAAGGACCGAGTGCAAATGCGCTCACTCAGCGGTCCCAAGGCCAAGGACAAGCCGGCCGATCCGATCATCGTGCACCCCGACGTGCGCAAGATGCTGCTCACCGCCAAGGCCTATGCCGAGGGCGGCCGCGCGCTGTCCACCTACTGCGCCCTGCTGCTGGACCAGGAGTTCAACCACCCCGACGAGATGACCCGCCAGAACGCCGCCGAGCTGCTGGCGCTTCTCACGCCCATCGTCAAGGCCTTCCTCACCGACAACGGCCACATCGCCACCAACGCCTGCCTGCAGGTGTTTGGCGGCCACGGCTTCATCAAGGAATGGGGCATGGAGCAGTTTGCGCGGGACAACCGCATCAACATGATCTACGAGGGCACCAACACCATCCAGTCGCTGGACCTGCTGGGCCGCAAGGTGCTGGGCAACAACGGTGCCACGCTCAAGAAATTCGGCAAGCTCATTGCCGCACTGGTGGAAGAAGAGGGCGTGAACGAAAAGATGGCCGAGTTCATCAACCCCCTGGCCTACCTGGGCGAGCAGATGACCAAGTTCACCACCGAGCTGGGCTTTCGCGCCTTCCAGAACCCTGAAGAAGTGGGCGCCGCTGCCGTGGACTACCTGCGCGTGGCCGGGCACCTGGTGTTTGGCTACTTCTGGGCGCGCATGGCGCAGGTGGCGCTGCGTCAGATCGAGGCCGGCAGCACCGACCCCTTCTACACCGCCAAGCTGCAGACCGCGCGCTTTTACTTCGCCAAGCTCTACCCCGAAACCGCCACGCTGATGCGCACCGCGCGCACCGGCAGCAAGGCGCTCATGGACACCGAGGCGGCCCTGGCCTGAAAGGAATACAAATGAAGACTCTGTTTGCAGCGGGCCTGCTGGCCCTCACGGGCCTGGCGCAGGCACAGATGAGCCCCCTGGGCCTGTGGCGCAGCATCGATGACGCCACCGGCCAGGCCAAGGCCGAAATTTCTATCAAGGACAACGGCAAGGGTGGCCTGAGTGGCAAGGTCGAGCGCAGCCTGCAGTCGCCCAGCCCCGAGCCAATGTGCACTTTGTGCACCGACGACCGCAAGGGCCAGCCCAAGATCGGCATGGAGATCATCCGCGACGCCAAGAAGGCCGGCGCCGATGCGGTGTGGGAAGGCGGCACCATCCTCGACCCCGAGAACGGCAAGACTTACAAGCTCAAGCTCACGCCCCTGGAAGACGGCAAAAAACTCCAGGTGCGTGGCTACATCGGCCCCTTCTTCCGCACCCAGGTGTGGCAGCGCGTGCAATAAGGACAGCCCATGACACGATTCAACGTCAAGCAGGTGGCCGTGCTGGGTGCCGGCGTGATGGGTGCGCAGATCGCGGCGCATCTCGTCAATCTGAAAGTGCCCGTTCTGCTCTTTGACCTTCCTTCGCCGGAAGGCGCCAAAAGTGGCATCGCCCTGCGCGCCATCGAGAACCTCAAGAAGCTCAAGCCCGCGCCCCTGGGCGTGCCCGAGGACGCGGCGCTTATCCAGCCCGCCAACTACGAGGAGCACCTGGGCCTGCTCAAAGATTGTGACCTGGTGATCGAGGCCATTGCCGAGCGCATGGACTGGAAGCTCGAGCTCTACACAAAAATTGCCTCCGCCCTGGCCGCCCACACCATCGTGGCCAGCAACACCTCGGGCCTGTCGATCACCCAGCTGGGCCAGGCCCTGCCAGAGGCCATGCGGCCGCGCTTTTGCGGCATCCACTTTTTCAACCCGCCGCGCTACATGCAGCTGGTTGAGTTGATCGCCACGCCCGACACCCAGCCGCAGGTGCTCGACGACCTGGAGACCTTCGTCACCAGCACCCTGGGCAAAAGCGTGGTGCGTGCCCTGGACACGCCCAACTTCATTGCCAACCGGGTGGGCATTGCAGGCATGCTGGCCACCATGAAAGAGGCCGAGAAGTTTGGCCTGTCTTACGACGTGGTGGACGACCTCACCGGCAAAAAGCTCGGCCGTGCCAGCTCGGGCACCTTTCGCACGGCCGATGTGGTGGGCCTGGACACCATGGCGCATGTCATCAAGACGCTTCAAGACAATTTCACCGAGGCCAACGATCCCTTCGCGGCGAACTACGCCACGCCGGCCGTGCTGCAAAAGCTCATTGCCGACAAGCGCCTGGGCCAGAAAAGTGGCGCGGGCTTTTACAAGAAGGTGGGCCGCGACATCCTGCGCCTGGACCCGGCCACGCTGGAGTATGTGCCGGGTGGCGCCAAGGCGAACGAGGTGGTCGGCCGCATGCTCAAGAAGCCCGCGCCCGAGCGCCTGAAGCTCTTGCGCCATGCCGAAGGCGCCGAGCCGCGCTTTCTCTGGGCCATCCTGCGCGACCAGTTTCATTACGCCGCCGTGCATCTGCAGAGCATTGCCGAGACCGCGCGCGACGTGGACCTGGCCATGCGCTGGGGCTTTGGCATGAAGCAGGGCCCCTTCGAGCTCTGGCAGCAGGCCGGCTGGCTGCAGGTGGCGCAGTGGATTCAGGAAGACATCGATGCCGGTCACGCCCTGTGCCGCGCGCCCCTGCCCGAGTGGGTGTTCAAAGGCCCGGTCGCCGAGGCCGGCGGCGTGCACACGCCGGCAGGTTCATGGAGCCCGGCCCAGGGCCGCTTTGTACCGCGCCGCGTCCTGCCCGTGCATGCGCGCCAGCACTTTCCTGAAGACGTGCTGGGTGCCCAGGCGCCCTCGGCCGCGAAGGCGGGCACCACGGTGCATGAAGACGATGCCCTTCGGCTGTGGTCGCTCGACGGCGAGGTGCTGATTGCCAGCATCAAGACCAAGATGCATGCCATCAGCCCCGACGTGGCCGAGGGCCTGCTGCGCGCCGTGGAGACCGCCGAGCAGCAGTACCAGGGCCTGGTGATCTGGTCGCCTGGCGAGCTGTTCTCGGCCGGAGCCGACCTGCAGGCCATGCTGCCCGCGTTCATGGTGGGCGGGGTCAGCGCCATCGAGGGCGCCGAGCACGAGCTGCAAAAGCTCATGCTGCGCCTGCGCTACGCGGCGGTGCCCGTGGTGGCGGCCGTGCGCGGCCTGGCGCTGGGCGGTGGGTGCGAGCTGGCCGTGCACTGCGCGCGGCGGGTGGTTGCCATGGAAAGCTACATCGGCCTCGTGGAAGTGGGCGTGGGCCTGGTACCGGGTGCGGGCGGGCTGGCCTACATCGCCCGACGCGCCGCCGAGAACGCCCAGGCCTCCACCAACAAGGACCTGCTGCCCTTCCTCACTGAAGGCTTCACGGCTGCCGCCATGGCCAAGGTGGGCACCAGCGCACTGGAGAGCCGCAAGCTGGGCTACCTGCTTGAGAGCGATGTGATCGTGGCGCACAAGGACGAGCTGCTCTTTGTGGCCCTGAACGAGGCCCGCGCCATGGCCGCCTCGGGCTGGCGCGCACCACTGAAGAAGTCCTTCCCGGCGGCAGGCCGCCATGCGCTGGCCACCATCATGGGCCAATTGGTGAACATGCGCGACGGCGGCTTCATCAGCGCGCACGACTTCCACATCGGCAAGCTGCTTGCCCAAGTGGTGTGCGGCGGTGACGTCGACCCCGGCACCCTGGTCACCGAGGACTACCTCATGACCCTGGAGCGCCGGGCCTTCTGCGAACTGGTGGGCCACCCCAAGAGCCAGGAACGCATCATGGCCATGATGAGCACGGGCAAGCCCTTGCGGAATTGAACTCTGATGCCACGCATGGGACCCTCACCCCAGCTCTCTCCCGCCAGCGGGAGAGGGAGTCGGGACGGTCTTCACCCTCTCCCGCTGGCGGGAGAGGGCGGGGTGAGGGTGGTGCGCGCCCGAGCGCTTCGTCAACATCAGACCGATGCTGAGTCTCTTCTTTGGCACCACCTGCGCAATCGGCAGATGCGGGGCCTGAAGTTCCGGCGCCAACACGCCATCGGGCCGTATTTCGCTGACTTTGCGTGCGTAGAAACGGGTCTGGTGATCGAGCTTGATGGAGGCCAGCACAACGAGGAAGTCTCGGCCAGACGTGATCAACAACGTGAAGCTGCCATGCGCGAGGCAGGCTTTGTCACCTTGCGCTTTTGGAACCACGAGGTTCTGACCCAGACCCAAGAGGTGCTGGAGAAGATTTTCCAAACCCTCCAGACCCTCACCCCAACCCTCTCCCGCCGGCGGGAGAGGGAGGAAAGACACTCCTTCGAGGAATGAGATTCATGAAACACATTCAAGACGCCTACATCGTTGCCGCCACGCGCACGCCCATCGGGCGTTCGCACCGCGGCTTTTTCCGTAATACCCGGCCCGATGAGCTGCTGGTGCATGCCCTGCGCGCAGCGCTCGCCCAGGTGCCCTCGCTGGACCCGGCGGCCATTGAAGACGTGATTGCCGGCTGCGCCATTCCGGAAGGCCCGCAGGGCCTGAACGTGGCCCGCGTGGCGGCCGTGCTGGCGGGTTTGCCCACCAGCGTGGGTGGCATCACGGTCAACCGCTTTTGCGCCTCGGGTC
>CANGYC010000197.1 GCA_947457975.1 Comamonadaceae bacterium
CAACGCAGGCGGCTCGCTCACTCCCCTGGGCGATCCGCCCCTGTTCCTGGGCTTTTTGCAGGGCGTCGATTTTTTCTGGACCGTGCGCACCCTGCTCCCCGAAACCCTGTTCCTCGTGGGCAGCCTACTGGTGATCTTCTTCCTGATCGACAGCTGGTTCTACAAGCGCGAGGGCGTGCTGCCCCGCGATCCGACGCCCGACACCCGCGGCATCGGCTTTGATGGCGCGGCCAATTTCGTGTTGCTGCTGGCCATCATGGGCCTGGTACTCCTGAGTGGTTTCTGGAAATCGGAGGTGGAGTTCGACATCGCTGGCACCCGCGTGGGCCTGCCCGGCTTGGTGCGTGACGTGGGTCTGCTCGCCGTGACGCTGATTTCCCTGCGCATCACGCCGCGCCAGGTCCATGCCGACAACGAGTTCTCCTGGGCTCCCATGCAAGAAGTGGCCAAGCTTTTTGCCGGTATCTTTGTCACCATCATTCCCGTGATCGCCATGCTCAAAGCCGGCACCGACGGCGCTTTTTCAGCCGTGGTGGATCTCGTCACCCGGCCGGATGGCCAGCCCGATCCCCTGATGTATTTCTGGGCCACGGGTTTCTTGAGCTCCTTCCTGGACAACGCGCCGACCTACCTGGTGTTCTTCAACACCGCGGGCGGCGATGCGCAGACCCTCATGACCACGCTGGCCCCCACCCTGGCCGCCATTTCCGCCGGTGCCGTGTTCATGGGGGCCAACACCTACATCGGCAATGCGCCCAACCTCATGGTCAAGGCCATTGCTGAAGATCGGGGCGTGCGCATGCCCAGCTTCTTTGGCTACATGGTTTGGTCGGGTGCGGTGCTGCTCCCGCTGTTTGTCCTCATGAGCTTCATCTGGTTCCGTTGAGCCGCCTTTTATCTCCAAGGAGTTTTCTCTTGAACAAACCCAAGATCCTGATGGCCCGGGCCGTCTTCCCCGACATCATTGCCCGCCTGGAGCAGGTGGCCGATGTCGAGGCCAACCAGGCCGATGTGGTGTGGTCCAAGGCCGAGCTCACCGAGCGCCTGCGCGGCAAGCAGGGGGTGTTCACCACCGGCGGCGACCGCATCGATGCCGAGGTGCTGGCCGCCTGCCCGGACCTGCGCATTTGCGCCAACATGGCCGTGGGCTACAACAACTTCGACATCCCGGCCATGACCGCCGCCCGCGTGGCCGCCACCAACGCCCCGGATGTGCTGACGGAAACCACCGCCGATCTGGGCTTCGCGCTCATGATGGCCACGGCCCGCCGCATGGCCGAGAGCGAGCATTTCCTGCGCGCCGGTCAATGGACCAAGTGGAGCTTTGACATGTTCGCCGGCTCCGACATCCACGGTGCCACGCTGGGCATTCTGGGCATGGGCCGCATTGGCCAGGCCATTGCCCGCCGCGGCGCGCTCGGCTTTGGCATGAAGGTTGTTTATCACAACCGGTCGCGCCTGAGCCCCGAGCTCGAGGCCGAGTGCAAGGCCCGCTACGTGAGCAAGGACGAGCTGCTCGCGCAGGCCGACCACCTGATTCTGGTGCTGCCTTACAGTGCCTCCTCACATCACGCCATCGGGGCGGCCGAACTGGCCCAGATGAAGCCCACTGCAACCCTGGTGAACATTGCGCGTGGCGGCATCGTCGATGACGCGGCGCTCGCACAGGCCTTGAAGAACCGCACCATTGCAGCCGCGGGTCTGGATGTGTTCGAGGAGGAGCCCAAGGTGCACCCAGGCCTGCTGGAAGTCCCTAACGTCGTGCTCACCCCACACATCGGCAGCGCCAGCATTCCGACCCGCATGGCCATGGCGGGCCTGGCGGCCGACAACCTGATTGCCTTCTTCACCGGCAAGCCTCTGCTGACCCCGCTCAACCCAGAGCCGCGCGCCTGAGCGCGGCCCTGGTTTTTTAGTTTGCGGCGCGGTCCGGGCCTGCGAACGGCCCGACAATAGACGGCTATGACAGAGTTGCTGTTGGGCTTGCTCGTGTTGCTGGCGCTGGCCAGTCTCATTCTCCTGGTGCGCCTGCTCAAGCGCCTTCCGGCAAGCGAAGGTGGCGAGCGCACGGCGCTGCTGCAGGAGCTGGGCCTGCTCAAGGGGGCCCAGGAGCGCCTGGAGCGGGAACTGCGCGAGCAGGTGCAGTCCAGCGCCCGCGACACCCGGGCCGAACTGACCCAGGGCCTCTCGCTCTTTCAGCAGGCCTTGCTGGCCCAGTCCAGTGATGTGGCCCGCACCCAGAACGAGCAGATCGATTCCTTTCGCGTGCAACTGGCCGCCATGCAGCAGCAGGTGGCGCAGGTCCTGCAGTCCACCACGCAGGCGCTTACCCAGCAAGCGCAGACCGGCAGCCAGGCCCAGGCTCTGGCCTTGGCGCAGGCACGTGAGGCACAGGACCTGGCACTGCGCCGCTTTGCCGAAGACTTGCAGGCGCAGCAGCGGCAGATGGCCGAACTGCAGGACAAGCGCCTGGCCGAGATCCGCCTGGCCATGGAACAGCGTCTGTCTGCCTTGCAGGAAGGCAACGAGAAGAAGCTCGACCAGATGCGTGCCACCGTCGACGAAAAGCTGCAGAGCACGCTGGAAGCCCGTCTGGGCGAGAGCTTCAAGCATGTGGCCGAGCGGCTCGAGCAAGTGCACCGGGGTCTGGGTGAGATGCAGACCCTGGCCCAGGGCGTGGGTGACCTCAAGCACCTGCTGACCAACGTCAAGACGCGCGGTATCTTCGGCGAAGCCCAATTGGCGGCCTTGCTCGAGCAGGTGTTCACGGTGGACCAGTACGCCTCGCAGGTGTCGACCCTTCCAGGCAGCCGCGACACCGTGGACTTTGCCATCCGCCTGCCCGGCCCCAGCGCTGACGGCGAGGGGATCTGGCTGCCCATCGACGCCAAGTTCCCTAACGAGGACTACGAGCGCCTGCTCGATGCCCAGGGCCGCGCTGATGCCGCTGGGGCCGAGCTGGCGGGCAAGGCGCTGGAAGCGCGTATCCGCCTGGAGGCCAAGAGCATCTGCAAGAAGTACGTTGGGCCACCCCACACCACGGACTTCGCCATCTTGTTTTTGCCCACAGAGGGCTTGTATGCCGAGGTGCTGCGCCGCCCGGGCCTGACCGAATCCCTCCAGCGCGACAGCCGGGTGGTGCTCGCCGGCCCGACCACGCTGCTGGCCATGCTCAATTCCTTGCAGATGGGTTTTCGCACCCTGGCGCTGGAAAAGCGCTCCAGCGAGGTGTGGCAGGTGCTGGGCGCGGTCAAGAGCGAGTTTGGCAAGTTTGGCGACGTGCTGGCCAAGATCAAGACCCAAACCCAGACCGTGCTCAACACCTTGGACAGCGCCGAGCGCCGCAGCCGCGTGATGGACCGGGCCCTCAAGCAGGTCCAGGCCTTGCCTGAGGATGAGTCCACACGGCTGCTGCCCATGGACCCGTTTGACGCCCCTGAACCCAGCGACCCCCTGGAGCGTGATGCCTGAGCGGGCACCTGCTTGCTTCTTGCTTGAGTCATGAACGCGGCACTTGCTCGTCTGATCACGGCCCAGATCTTTCTGCACGCCACCATGGCTGGCACACGCATGGCCGCGCCGCTGCTGATGCTGCGCGAGGGCTACAGCGCGGCGGCGGTCGGTATCCTGCTGGCCTTCTTTGGCCTGGCCCCGCTCATCTTGGCCATTCCAGCCGGCCGTTTTGCCGATCGCCATGGTCTGCACAGGCCGCTGCGCTGGTGCATCGTCACGGCCTGTCTGGGGGCGGGCCTGGCCATGCTGTGGCCGATCTACCCGGTGCTCTGCCTGGCCGCCTTGCTCACGGGTGGGGCGGCGGCTGGCGCCGTGATTGCCCTGCAGCGGCATGTGGGCCGCATGGCCGAGGGGGGTGTTCAGCTGCGCCAGGTGTTCAGCTGGCTGGCCATCGGGCCGGCCATCTCCAACTTCATCGGCCCCCTGGCCGCCGGGCTTCTGATCGACCACGCCGGCCCTGTGCCGGGCAGCCTTCTGGGCTACGGGGCTGCCTTTGGGCTCATGGCACTGTTGCCCGGTGTCACCTGGCTGCTGCTGCGCCCGGTCCGCGAGGCACCAGGCCAGGGTGATACCCAGCCGGTGCAGGGCATGCCGCTGCGGGCCTGGGACCTGCTGAAGGATCGGGGGTTTGCCAGACTCATGTTGGTGAACTGGTTTGTGTCCTCGTGCTGGGATGTGCACACGCTGATCGTGCCGCTGATCGGAGTGGAGCGTGGGATGAACGCTTCCGTGATCGGCTTCATCCTGGGCAGCTTTGCCCTGGCGGCTGCGGCGATCCGGGTGGCCATGCCCTTGCTAGCGGCGCACCTGCAGGAGTGGGCGGTGATGGCCGGGGCCATGCTGATGACGGCTGCCTTGTTCGCGATTTACCCGCTCATGCCCGGCCCCTTGAGCATGGCCGCCTGCTCGGTCATGCTGGGCATGGCGCTGGGGGTGGTTCAGCCCATGGTCATGAGCACCTTGCATCAGATCACGCCGGCCCATCGGCAGGGTGAGGCGCTGGGTCTGCGGATGATGACGGTGACGGGCTCCAGCGTGCTCATGCCGGTGGTGTTCGGCTCGGTCAGTGCGCTGGTGGGCAGTGCCGGCGTGTTTTGGATCGTCTCGGGCATCGTGGGTCTGGGCTCGCGCTCAGCTTGGTTGCTGCGCGATGCACTGGCGCTGCACCCGCCGCATGAATCGCCCAGGTCCGATCACAGTGCGTAAAAGTCCTTGATCACTTCCCACGCGGCCTCGGGGCTTTCCACATAGCTCACCAGGTCCAGGTCCTCGGGCGATATCGCGCCTTCTTCCACCAGCACCTCGAGGTTC
>CANGYC010000198.1 GCA_947457975.1 Comamonadaceae bacterium
GCCCACGCTGACCCCGCCCACGGCGTAGCCTGGCAGGTCCAGCGCGACCAAGGCGTCCAGCGACTCTTGCCGCAGGTGCTCGAACATGCCGCCTTGCACAATGCCAAACAGCGCGTTCGGGTTGCCCAGGCGCTGGAACTCGGTGATGCAGCGCTGGGCCCAGCGCAGGCTGAGCTCCATGGAGCTGCGCGCCTCGGCCTCGGTGGTGATGTGGCCGTTCGTGTCGTAGGGCGTGCACTCGTCGAACTGCATGACGATGTCGGAGTTCAGCACCGTCTGGATCTGCATGGACACCTCGGGCGTGAGGAAGAGCTTGTCGCCATTGACGGGCGAGGCAAAGCGCACGCCTTCCTCGCTGATCTTGCGCATGGCCCCCAGCGACCACACCTGAAAACCGCCCGAGTCGGTGAGGATGGGCTTGTGCCAGTTTTCAAAGCCGTGCAGGCCGCCCAGGCTTTTCATGATGTCCAGCCCCGGGCGCATCCAGAGGTGGAAGGTGTTGCCCAGGATGATTTGCGCGCCCATGTCGTGCAGCGACTGCGGCATCACGCCCTTGACCGTGCCGTAGGTGCCCACGGGCATGAAGATGGGCGTCTGCACCACGCCGTGGTTCAGGGTGAGCGTGCCGCGGCGCGCGTGCGAGCCGGGGTCTTGGCGAAGCAGATCGAATGTGAGCATGGCGGGGGGCGATTGTAGGCAGCCCCCTGCGGCGCTCAGGCGCTGCGCTGCAGTGCCTGGCGCTTCCAGACCTGCCAGGGCCGGTCCAGGTGTTCGTCGTTCATGTTGGAAGTGGCCTGGGCTTCTTCGGGCGTGAGGAAGTTGATGTCGCCCATGCGCATGGCCTCGCTTTGCAGGCGGGCGTTGCTCTCGGTGTAGATGGCGCGGAACACCACCTGCTGGATGGAGCGGCCCACCACCACGTTGCCATGGCCGCGCATCAGCGCCACGCTGGCCTGGCCCAGGCTCTCTACCAGGGCCCGGCCCAGGGCCTGGTTGCGGATCAGCAGGTCACTCGATTCGCCCGCGGCATGCCGGATCTCGAACACCGGCACCTGCGCGCCGAGAAAGCCGCTCATGTGGCAGATGGGCCGCAGGCGCGCGCCGGTCACGCCAAAGGGAATCACCGCCGGCGAGTGGCTGTGGATCACGGCGTGCACGTCGGGGCGGGCGCGGTAGATCTCGCTGTGGATGAAGCGCTCCACGTAGGTGCGGCGCCCCTGCGCGTCGTGCACCTGGCCGTCGAGGTCGCACTGCAGGATGTCCTCGGCCGTCACCAGGCCGGGGGCCATGCTGCGCGCAATCAGGAAGCGGCTGGGGTCCTGGTCGTGCCGCACGCTGATGTGGCCGAAGCCGTCGAGCACGCCCTCGTTGACCAGGATGTGGTTGGCGACGACCAGGTCATCGATGAGGGCGGGGCTGGCAGGGGCGGTCATGGTGTTGTCTCCGGGCGGGGTGTGGTTCACCCGCATCATGTGAAGCCTAAGTATCTTTATCATCTTAACTTCCGTGAACCCAGGAGACACCATGGCATTCCTTCCCCGACTCCTTGCCGGCCTGACGCTGGCCGCCGCCCTGCTGCCCCTGGCGCAGGCTCAGCAGCAGACCTTTCCCCAGCGCCCCCTCCAGGTGGTGGTGCCGGTGGCCGCCGGGGGCGGCACCGACGTGCTGGCCCGCAACGTGGGGCAGAAGGTCTCCGAGATCCTGGGCCAGCCCCTGGTGGTGGAGAACAAGCTGGGCGCCGGCGGCAACATTGGCGTGGAGATGGTGGTCAAGGCCAAGCCCGACGGCTACACGCTCCTGTTTTCGCCCAGCACGATTGCCACCAACGTAGCGGTGTACCGCAAGCTGCCCTATGACCTGCTCAAGGACCTGCAGGCCATCACCCTGATCGGCCAGACCGACGTGGTGCTGGTGGTGCACCCCTCGGTCAAGGCCACCAATCTCAAGGAGTTCGTGGAGTTGGCGCGCAGCCGCTCGGGCAAGATGAACTTCGGCTCGGCGGGTCTGGGCAGCTCGCAGCACCTGACGGCCGAGTACTTCAACCAGCTGGCCGGCACCAGCTCCAACCACATTCCCTACAAGGGCCAGTCTCAGGCCATGAACGACCTCGTGGGCGGCCAGCTGGACTACATGTTCAGCCCGCTGCAAAACGCGCTGCCCTTCATCCGCCAGGGCCAGATCCGCGCCATCGCGCTGGCAGCCAAGCAGCGCCACCGCGACCAGCCCCAGCTGCCCACGCTGAGCGAGTCGGGCTACCCGGGCGCGGAGGTGTCGAACTGGTTCGCGGTGTACGCGCCGGCCGGCACGCCGCAGGCCGTCGTCAAGAGGCTGCACGACGCCTACGCTAAGGCCCTGGCCCAGCCGGAGACCAAGGCCAAGCTCGAGAGCATGGGCTTTGACATCCTGCAGACCACGCCCGAGCAGGCCACCGACTTCATGCGTGCCGAGCTGGTGCGCTGGACGCGCGTGGCCGCGCAAGCCGGCATCAAGGCTGAGTGAGTCTGCTCAGGCGCTGCGCTGCAGCAGCATGGCGTCGCCGTAGCTGAAAAAGCGGTAGCGCTCGGTGATGGCGTGCTGGTACAGCGCCATCACGTGTGCATGGCCGGCGAAGGCGCTGATGAGCATCATCAGCGTGCTCTTGGGCAGGTGAAAGTTGGTGAGCAGCAGGTCCACCACCTGGAACGCAAAGCCGGGGGTGATGAAGATGCTGGTGTCGCCCGTCGCCAGCCCTGAGCGGGCCCACGATTCGAGCGTGCGCACGGTGGTGGTGCCCACGGCCAGCACCCGCCCGCCACGCGCCCGGCAGTCGGCGATGGCCTGCTGCGTGGCCACGGGCACGTCGTACCACTCGCTGTGCATCAGGTGATCGTGGATGTTGTCCACCTTCACCGGCTGAAAGGTGCCGGCGCCCACGTGCAGCGTGACGTTGGCCCGCGCCACGCCAGCGGCTTGCAGCGCGTCGAGCAGGGCTTCGTCAAAGTGCAGGGCGGCTGTTGGCGCCGCGACGGCGCCCGGCTTGGCCGCAAACACGGTCTGGTAGCGCGCCTCGTCTTCGGCGCTGTCTTCGTGCGTGATGTAGGGCGGCAGTGGCACATGGCCGTGCGCGGCCATCAGGGCGAAGGGATCCTGACTGAAGGCGAACCTGTAGAGGGGGCCCTCGGCATTCGGCCAGCGGCCCAGCAGCGTGGCCGTGAAGCCGCCGTCCATCTGCAGCACGGTGCCGGGTGCGGGCTTCTTGCTCACCTTCATGTGCGCGGCCACCTCGCCGCTGGCGGCGTCCAGCACGCGCTCGACCAGCAATTCCAGTCGGCCGCCACTGGGCTTGTGGCCAAAGAGCCGGGCCTTGATGACCTGGGTGTCGTTGAACACCATCAGGTCGCCAGGCCGCAGCAGGCCGGGGAACTGCGCAAAGCGCAGGTCCTGCGGCACGGGGCTGCGGCCATCGAGCAGGCGCGAGCCGCTGCGCTCGGGCGC
This sequence comes from Comamonadaceae bacterium, assembly GCA_947457975.1. GTDB lineage: Bacteria > Pseudomonadota > Gammaproteobacteria > Burkholderiales > Burkholderiaceae_C > Polaromonas. Next base: position 3,475 of record CANGYC010000198.1, read on the forward strand.
GGGCTGCTGGGCAATGAGTTCAGGGGGGAGGTTGAAGTCGAAGTCGGCGAGGGTCCAGGTGCGGTCCTGGGTGCCGGGGGCGGGAGCGGTCATGTGCTTGAGGGCCGGACGGGCCCGTTCCAAGTGAAGGGAAGCCCAGATTGTGGCAGCCCGGCCGCCGATGCTGGCTGTGCGCTGGCGATGTCCCCGGCCAGCGGCGGCACAATCGACGGCCATGTCTGCCGCTGCGCCCGCCAAGGCCTCCACCTCGCCCGCCCAGAAGGCCCTGCACAAGCTCGGGCTGGTGCGCGACATCGACCTGGCGCTGCATCTGCCGCTGCGCTACGAGGACGAGACGCGCCTGGTGCGCCTGGCCGATGCGCGCGACGGCGAGGTGGTGCAGATCGAGGCTCGGGTGGCCTCTACGGAGCTGAGCTTGCGGCCGCGCCGACAGTTCAAAGTCCGCGTGGACGATGGCAGCGACACCTGCGTGCTGCGTTTCCTGAACTTCTACCCCAGCCACCAGAAGACCCTGGTGGAAGGGGCCCTGGTGCGCGTGCGTGGCGAGATCCGTGGCGGCTTTCTGGGCCGCGAGATGGTGCACCCGAGCTTCAAGCTCGCAGGAGGCGAGTTGCCGCAGGCCCTCACGCCGGTGTACCCAACGGTGGCGCAACTGCCCCAGGCCTACCTGCGCAAGGCCGTGCAGAGCGGGCTGGCGCGTGCGCCCCTGTCGGAGACGCTGCCCTCGGAGGCGCCGCCGCCGGTGCACGGCCCGTTCTGGAGCTTGAAGCAGGCCCTGCAGTTCCTGCACCATCCCAGCCCGCAGGCCTCGGTGGCGGCACTGGAGGACCGCACGCACCCGGCCTGGACCCGGCTCAAGGCCGAGGAGCTTTTGGCCCAGCAGCTCTCGCAGCTGCAGGCCCGCCGCGGGCGCGATGCGATGCGCGCCCCCGCCTTGCGCTCGCCCCGTCCCCAGCTTGGGCTCAGCCTGCACACGCAGCTGCTCGATTGCCTGCCCTTTCGGCTCACGGCGGCCCAGCAGCGGGTGGAGCAGGAGATCGGTGCCGACCTCGCCAAGACCCTGCCCATGCACCGGCTGCTGCAGGGCGATGTGGGCTCGGGCAAGACGGTGGTGGCGGCGCTCTCTGCGGCCCGCTGCATCGATGCGGGTTGGCAATGCGCGCTGATGGCGCCCACCGAAATTCTGGCCGAGCAGCATTTCCGAAAGCTGGTGAGCTGGCTCGAGCCCCTGGGCATCCGCACCGCCTGGCTGACGGGCAGCCAGAAGGCGGCCGAGCGCAAGAAGGCGCTGGCCCTCATTGAAAGCGGCGAGGCCGGCCTGGTGGTGGGCAC
>CANGYC010000199.1 GCA_947457975.1 Comamonadaceae bacterium
AAGCAATCGGTCATCGTCTCGCTCAACCCGGTGCGGCCCATCGATCCGGCCACCATCGTCGGCGAGTACGAGTACGCCCATCCCGTGTTCGACGCCGCGGCCATCCGCGCGCAACAGGCGCTGCCCCGCCTGCAGGGCCAACAGCACAGTTACTACTGCGGCGCCTGGGCCGGCTATGGTTTCCATGAAGATGGCCTGAAATCAGGCTTGCAAGCGGCCAGCCAGCTGCTGGCCGACTGGGCCGCGCAGGCCCAGGACGTACCGGCACCGGCGCTGGCATGAACGCAGGCCCAGGCGTGGCAAACATGGACGCCCCCCAAGCGCTCATCGGCTTCGGACAGGTCCGCCATGAGCGACTGCGCCCGGCCAGCAACACCTTCACCTACCCCACCCATTTCCTGATGCTGCCCATGCGCAGCCTGCGCGCCCGCGGCAACGGCGCCCTGGCGCGCAACCGCCGCGCGGCCCTGAGCTTCTTCGACCGCGACCATGGCGACGGCCGCGAGGACAGCCTGGCCTGGCTCGACGAGTTGCTGGCCAGCGAAGGCATCGGCGCCGCGGGCGAAGTCTGGCTGCACACCTACCCGCGCGTGCTGGGCCACACCTTCAAGCCGGTGAGCTTTTGGTACGCGCACGAGCCCTCGGGCGCCCTGCGGGCCATCCTGGTGGAGGTGAACAACACCTTTGGCGAGCGCCACTGCTACCTGCTCGATGCCCCGCGCTACGGGGAGGAGCTGCGCGCCCGCAAGGTGTTCCATGTCTCGCCCTTTTGCCGCGTCGAGGGCAGCTACCGCTTCCGCTTCATGCGCACCGAGCAGGACGGCTGTGGCCGCACCGTGGCGCGCATCGACTACGACGACGAGACTGGCCCGCTGCTCAAGACCAGCGTCAGCGGCCGCCTGGAAGCCATCACGGCCGCCAGCCTGCGCCGCGCTTTCTGGGCCTACCCGGCCATGACGGTGGGCGTGGTCGCCCGCATCCACTGGCAGGCCTTCAAGCTCTGGCGCAAGCGCGTGCCCTTCTTTTCCAAACCCCAGCCCCCTGAACAGTTTGTGACCCGATGAGCTCTGCCACCGACACCTCTTCTTCCCTCCAGGCCACGCCATCCCTGCCTGCGGGTGCGCCAGCGGCCGCCCGCACCGTGCTCAAGCTGCTGCAGCGACTGCGCCATGGCACCCTCACCGTGGAGTTGCCCGATGGCTCGGTGCGGCACTTCGGCTCGGGTGAAGGCCTCGCGGCCAGCCTGAAGCTGCACAACTGGAATGTCTGCGCCGCCGCCATGAAGTCGGGCGACATCGGCTTTGCCGAAGGCTACATTGCCGGCGACTGGAGCACGCCTGACCTGAGCGCACTGCTGCGCGTGTTCATCGCCAACCGCCGCGAAATGGAAGACGTGATCTACGGCACCTGGTTCGGTCGGCTCGTTTATCGCATCAAGCACCTGCTCAACCGCAACACCAAGGGCGGCAGTCAGAAAAACATCCACGCCCACTACGACCTGGGCAATGCCTTCTACGAGCTCTGGCTGGACGGCAGCATGAACTACTCTTCGGCGCTCTTTGAGCAGCCAGGCCAGTCCATGCGCGAAGCCCAGAACGCCAAAGTGCGCCGCGCCCTGCGCATGAGCGGCGTCCAGCCCGGCGACCGTGTGCTGGAGATCGGCTGCGGCTGGGGCGCGCTGGCCGAAATGGCCACGGCCGAGTTCGGCGCCAGCCTGGTGGGCGTGACCCTGTCGACCGAGCAGCTGGCCTGGGCCCGTGAGCGCCTGACTCGCCAGGGCCTGGCCGAGCGGGCCGACCTGCGCCTGCAGGACTACCGTGACATTGCCCAGGCCGATGGCCCCTTCGATGCCGTGTGCTCCATCGAGATGATCGAGGCCGTGGGCCGCGAATTCTGGCCCACCTACTTCCAGGCCGTGGCCCGGCTGCTCAAGCCGGGCGGGCGCGCCTGCATCCAGAGCATCGTGATTGCCGACGAGCTGTTCGAGCGCTACCTCGGCTCAACCGACTTCATCCAGCAGTACATCTTCCCCGGCGGTTGCCTGCCCAGCCCCGGCGCCTTCCGCGACCAGGCCGCACGCGCAGGCCTGAAAGTGGTGGACGAGTTCTGCTTCGGCCAGGACTACGCCCACACGCTCAAGCTCTGGCGCGACGACTTCATGCGCCAGGAGACCCGGGTGCTGGCGCTGGGCTTTGACCGCCGCTTCATGCGCATCTGGGAGTTCTACCTGGCTTACTGCGAGGCGGCCTTCGCCGAGCGCAACACCGACGTGGTGCAGTACACCCTTGAGAAAGCATGAGCATGATTGCCCGCCGCACCCTCTTGCTTGCCTGCATGGCCCCGATGCTGGGTGCCCCTGCAGTGGGGCACACGCAGACCCTGCCGTCCGAACTCACGCAAGCCCTGCCCGGTGCGGGGCTGCTGGGACAGATGCGCTTTCGCTACTGGGGCTTCGATGTCTATGACGCCAGCCTCTGGGCCTTGCCCGGCTTTGGCGCCGCCGCCTTCGATGCCCACCCCGTGGCGCTGGAGCTGCGCTATTTGCGCGACTTCGATCTGGCCGACATCGTCGACCGTTCGCTCAAGGAGATGCGCCGACTGGCCACGCCCAGCGCCGAACAAGAGCAGCGCTGGCGCGCCGAGATACAGCGGGTCTTGTCGTCCGTGAAAAAAGGCGACCGGCTGCTGGGCCTGCACCGGCCGGGACAGGGCGCGACCTTCTGGCTCAACGGCCAGGCGCGCGGCGACATCCGCGATGCCGAGTTCGCGCGCTTGTTCTTCGGCATCTGGCTGTCCCCCCGCACCTCCGAGCCGGCGCTGCGGCAGGCTCTGCTGGGCAAGGCGGCGCCATGAACTTGGCCTTCGGCTGGCGCAACGCAATGGCCTACGGCCTGCTGGGCCTGCCGCTGGCCTTTGCCGCCTTGCCGCTGTACGTGGTGCTGCCCAACCATTACGCACGCGAATTCGGCGTTCCCCTGGCAGCGCTGGGCGGGGTGCTGCTGGGCGCGCGCCTGCTCGATGCCTTGATCGACCCCTTGCTGGGCCGCTGGAGCGATGCCCTGCTGGCGCGCTCGCCCCGTGCCGTGCTGCGCATGGCGGGGCTGGCGGCCGTGCTGCTGGCCACCGGCCTGGCATTGCTGTTTTTCCCGCCGGCTGGGTTACAGGCGCAGGGTGCGGCAGCGCTGCTGGGCTGGGCGGCGGCCATGCTGCTGCTGACCTACCTGGGCTACAGCCTGCTGAGCATCACGCACCAGGCCTGGGGCGCGCTGCTGGGAGGCAACGAGACCGAGCGCAGCCGCATCACAGGCAGCCGCGAGGCCCTGGGCCTGGTGGGCGTGCTCACGGCCTCGGTGTTGCCCAGCGTATTGGGCCTGCCGCTGGCGCTGGGGGTGTTTGCCGCGCTGCTCGCCCTGGGCTGGCTGGCCTGGTGCCGCAGCCTGCCGCCCAAGGCCGAGCAGGCGAGCACACAGCCGCCGTCCTTGTGGGGCCCGCTCAAGCAGCGCCCCTTCCAGCGCCTGATGGGGGTGTTCATGCTCAATGGCGTGGCCAGTGCCGTGCCGGCCACGCTGGTGCTGTTCTTCGTGCAGGACCGGCTCCAGGCGCCGCCGGCCATGGAGCCGCTGTTCCTGGGCAGCTACTTTCTGTGCGCGGCGCTGTCCATGCCGCTGTGGCTGGGCCTCGTCAAACGCCTGGGCCTGGCGCGCAGCTGGCTGGCGGGCATGCTGCTGGCCGTCAGCGTCTTTCTGTTTGCCAGCCAGTTGGGCGCAGGTGATGCCCTGGCTTTTGCGATGGTGTGCGCGCTCTCAGGTGTGGCCCTGGGGGCCGACCTGGCCCTGCCGGGCGCCTTGCTGGCCGGCCTGATCCAGGGCGCGCCGAATGGGCGCCATGCCGGGGCCTACTTCGGCTGGTGGAACTTCGCCACCAAGCTGAACCTGGCGCTGGCCGCAGGCCTGGCCCTGCCCCTGCTGGAGTTTTTTGGCTATGCCCCCGGGGCGCGCGACGAGGCGGGCCTTGACGCGCTGGTGGTGGCTTACTGCCTGCTGCCGTGTGCGCTCAAGCTCGCCGCGGCGGCAGCCCTCTACATCTGGATCATTCGGCCCGCTGCGGGCCACTCTGAATCTACGCGGGAGAACCTCACATGAGCTTTTTATCCTTACGACGCTGGTCTGCCGCACTGGCAGCGGCCGCGCTCACCTTGAGCGTGGCGGGCTGCGCCGGTCCCCAGCCCAGCGACTACGCCCGCGAACAGCCGCGGCTGAACCTGCGCGAATACTTCAATGGCACGGTCGATGCCTACGGCGTCTTCACCGACCGCTCGGGCAAGGTGGTCAAGCGCTTCACGGTGCTCATGAAGTGCAGCTGGAGCGGCCCGGCGGGCCAGGAGACCGGCGTGCTGGACGAGGAGTTCATTTATTCCGACGGCACGCGCGACCGCCGCATCTGGACGCTCAAGCGCACCGGCGAGGGCCGCTACGTGGGCACCGCCGCCGACGTGGTGGGCCAGGCCCTGGGCGAGGAAAGTGGCAACGCCTTTCGCTTTGGCTACACGCTGCGGCTGCCTGTGGACGGCAAGACCTACGAGGTGCAGTTCGACGACTGGATGTACCTGATGGACGCGCGTGTGATGCTCAACAAGGCCGTCATGAGCAAGTTCGGCATCCGCCTGGGTGAAGTCACCCTGTCTTTCGTCAAGCGCTCAGCGCTGGACTCCGCATGCCTCACAACCCTCCCCCGCGTGACTGGTCTGGCCGCACGCCCTGGCTGGTCGGTGCCTCCAGCGGCATCGGCCTGGCCACCGCC
>CANGYC010000200.1 GCA_947457975.1 Comamonadaceae bacterium
CAGGCTTCATGGCTGATGCCCTCCATCAAACAGCCGTCGCCCATGAAGGCGTAGGTGTGGTGGTCCACCACCGCATGGCCATCGCGGTTGAACTCGCTGGCCAGCAACTTTTCCGCCAAGGCCATGCCCACGGCATTGGTGATGCCCTGGCCCAGCGGGCCGGTGGTGGTTTCCACGCCGGGGGTCACGCCCACTTCGGGGTGGCCTGCGGTTTTGCTGTGCAGGGTGCGGAAGTTCTTGAGTTCTTCGATCGGCAGCTTGTAGCCCGTCAGATGCAGCACCGAATAGATCAGCATGGAGCCGTGGCCGTTGGAGAGCACAAAGCGGTCGCGGTCGGCCCACAGGGGGTTGGCGGGGTTGTGCTGGAGGTGGCGGGCCCACAGGGCCACGGCCATGTCCGCCATGCCCATGGGCGCGCCGGGATGGCCCGAGTTGGCTTGTTGAACTGCGTCCATTGCAAGCGCGCGAATTGCGCTTGCCATCATCTGGGGGTTGGCCATCGGGGCTCCGGGAAGGGTGGCAGGATCGGGAAAACCCCGAATTTTAACGGTTGGGACCGGGCCGTCTGTGAGCCTGTAGAAGCCGAGCCTTCTCCTTCTTTTCTGGGCGATTGGTCGCGTGAGGCCTTGGCCTACACTGACCTGCGCCCCCGTACACCCGCCCGCCATGACCACCGCCACCGCCATGATCCTTGCCGCAGGCCGCGGCGAGCGCATGCGCCCCCTGACCGACAGCAGCCCCAAGCCCCTGCTGCCCGTGCGCGGCCAGGCCCTGGTGGACTGGCATGTGCGGGCCCTCGTGCAGGGCGGCTTCAAGGACCTGGTGCTCAACACCGCCTGGCTAGGCGAGCAAATCCCGCCGCACCTCGAGCCCCTGGCGCACACCCTGGGCGCGCAGCTGCGCTACTCGCACGAAGGCCGCGACTTCGGCCGCGCGCTCGAGACCGCCGGCGGCATCCTGCGCGCACTGCCGCTGCTGGGCGAGGTGTTCTGGGTGGTGGCCGGCGACGTGTTCGTGCCCGACTTCGCATTCACGCAGGGCGCCGTCGAGCGCTTTGTGGCCAGCGGCAAACAGGCCCACCTCTGGCTGGTGCCCAACCCGCCGCACAACCCGGGCGGCGACTTCGGCCTCTCGAACGCAGGCCAGGTGCTGAACCTGCCCGCAGGCGATGCGGGGCGGCACTGCACCTTCAGCACCATTGCCCTGTACCGGCGCGCCTTCTTTACCCGCCCGGACAGCCCGGCACCCGCCGGTAACCCGCAGGGCGTGGCCACTGCCCTGGCACCGCTGCTGCGCGCCGCCATGGACCGCGGGGAAGTCAGCGGCGAACTCTATGAGGGCGCCTGGACCGACGTAGGCACGCCAGAGCGCCTGGCCCAGCTCAACGCCCAAGCGGCTTGAGCGCCCGGCCCGCTTCTGAGGCCGGGGGCCGCCAGTACGCGGCCCCGGAGGGCCGCTCCTAGAATCAAAGACTCGTTCCAAGGAGCACGCCGTTGACCAGCCCTTCCGTTTACGCCCGCCGCCGCGCCGCCGTGGCCCGCGCCCTCAAAGCCGCCGGTGGCGGCGTGGCCGTGCTGCCCACCGCGCCGGAGCGGCCGCGCAACCGCGACAGCGACTTTCCGTACCGGCACGACAGCTATTTCTATTACCTCACCGGCTTTGCCGAGCCGGAGGCCTGGCTGGTGATTTCGTCCACGGGCCAGAGCACGCTGCTGTGCCGGCCCAAGGACCTGGAACGCGAAATCTGGGACGGCTTCCGGCTCGGCCCCAAGGCCGCGCCCGGCGCGCTGGGCGTGGAGGCCGCGCACAGCGTGGCGCAGCTGGACAAACTCATGCCGCAGCTGCTGGCCAACCAAAAAGCGGTGTGGTTTCCCTTTGCCACCCACCCGGGCCTTGAGACGCAGCTGGACGGCTGGCTAGGCCAGGTGCGCGCCCGCGTGCGCATGGGGGCCGAGTGCCCGCAGTCGCAGCACGACCTGTGCAAGCTGCTTGACGAGATGCGCCTCTTCAAGGACGCGCACGAGGTGCGCATTCTCAGGCGCGCCGGGGAAATTTCGGCCCGGGCGCATGTGCGCGCCATGCAGACCTCGGCCATGATGCTGCGCGCCGGTCAAGACGCACGCGAATACCACCTGGAAGCCGAGCTGCTGCATGAGTTCCGCCGCCAGGGTGCGCAGTTTCCGGCCTACACCAGCATCGTGGCCGCCGGCTCAAACGCCTGCGTGTTGCATTACCGCGCGGGCGATGCCCCGCTCAAGGCTGGCGAGCTGTGCCTGATTGACGCGGGCTGCGAGCTCGACGGCTACGCCAGCGACATCACCCGCAGCTTCCCGGCGGGCGGGCGCTTTTCGCCCGCACAGCGCACGCTTTACGACATCGTGCTCGACGCGCAAAAAGCCGCTATCGCCGCCACCCGCCCGGGCAAGCGCTTCAATGACCCGCACGAGGCAGCCGTCAAGGTGCTGGCCCAGGGCATGCTGGACACCGGGCTCCTCACCAAGAAAAAGCATGGCTCGGTGGCCGATGTCATCGCCTCAGGCGCCTACCGCCAGTTCTACATGCACCGCACCGGCCACTGGATGGGCATGGACGTGCACGACTGCGGCGACTACACCGAGCCCGGCACCAAGCCCCGCCAGGAACTCGACGCCACCGGCCAGCCCGTGATGCGCCGCCCCAGCCGCGTGCTGCGCCCGGGCATGGTGCTGACCATTGAGCCGGGCCTGTATGTGCGGCCGGGCAAGGACGTGCCCAAAGCCTTCTGGAACATCGGCATTCGCATTGAAGACGATGCGCTGGTCACGGCCAAAGGCTGTGAATTGCTCACGCGTGGTGTGCCGGTGGAGGCTGATGCGATTGAGGCGCTGATGGCGGGCTGACAAGCCAACCTGTCCACGCCTGGTTCCTTTGTCGGTCTGTCAGAGCCGGACGCCCATGCAAAAAGCCGCCCTTGGGGCGGCTTTTTCGTGGTTGCAGAGCCGGCTTACAGGGCCGCGCTGTCCGCGCGCGTCCTGGCCACCTGAAGGTCAGCCATCAAGCGGGCATCGCTGCGGGCGATGGCCCACATGCGTTGCTCGGCGCGTTGCCGGGCCACGCGGCGCGACCAGGCGTCCAGGCGGGACCGGATGCCTGCCGACAGGGCGCGGGCGGGGCCGGCCAACATCGCCAGGGCCGCAAACGCAGCCAGCCAGGCACCGGTCCAGATCACCAGCAGGTGGCCCTCAGCCACCGTGTCCATCACCTGGTAAGCGGCCACCACCACGGCAGCGACCATGGAAGACAGCAGAAGGCTGGCCAGACCCCGGCCGCCAGACAGGCTGCGGCGCAGTTGACGGGCTTGCTCGGCCACCGACTCCAGGCGGACCACGCCAGGATGCTCGGTGGGGAAGGACGGGTTGATGAAGCGGGTCATGGTGAAACTCCTAGGTGGATGGGCTGGGGACTGGGCCCAGCGATGAACGAATCCTAGGGTAATTACGGGTGTTGCTCCACTTTATCTTCTTGATTGATTACATTCACGCTATTAATATCTAATCGCTTTTTCAGCTGGAAACCCGGCCCTGCCATGTCGCCCAACTTCCGCACCCTCGACCTGAACCTGCTGCGGGTCTTCGACGAGGTGATGGCCGAGCGCAGCCTCACCCGCGCCGCCCGAAATCTCCACCTCACGCAGCCGGCGGTGAGCAACGCGCTGCGCCGCCTGCGCGAGGCCCTCGGCGACGAGCTGGTGCAGCGCAGCGGCCAGGGCATGGCGCCCACGCCCCGGGCACGGGCCATCTGGCCGGCGGTGCGCGAATCGCTGGACCAGCTGCAGCGTTCGCTGACCCCCAGCGAATTCATCCCCGGCCAGGCCCACACCAGCTTCGTGCTGTCCATGGCCGATGCCACGGCGGCCGAGCTCATGCCGGGGCTGGTGGACATCCTGGAGACGGAGGCCCCGGGCGTGACATTGCGCGTGGTGCCGCTGACCACGCGCGACCCGCGCCGCCTGCTCGACGAGGACCGCTGCGACCTGGCCGTGGGCTACTTCCCCTCGGTGCTGGCCGACCTCACGGCGCGCAGCCAGAGCGACGAGCCCCTGCCCTTTGCGCACCAGCGTATTTACGACGGCGAATACGTGTGCGTGATGCGCAAAGACCATCCGCTGGCGCAGCAGCCGCTCACGCTGGACAGCTTCTGCGCCGCCCGCCACATGCTGGTGAGCTTTTCCGGGCGGGCCTATGGCTTCATCGACGAAACCCTGGCCTCGCTGGGGCGCCGCCGCCAGGTGGTGCTGACGGTCAACCAGTTCTTCACGGCCGGCCGGGTGGTGGCGCACTCGAACCTGCTGACGGTGCTGCCGCGCCACTTCATCAGCGTCACGGGCATGGCCGACCAGGTGGTCCTGCAGAAGCTGCCTTTTGAGATGGCGCCCGTGCACGTGGATGCCGTGTGGCACCGGCGCACGCACCTGCGCGGCAGCCACCAGTGGCTGCGCAATGCGGTCATGCGCGCGGCCGAGCAATCCGCAATGCGCAAGGCGCCGGCGTGAAGATCCAGCTGCTGTCGGACCTGCACCTCGAAGGTCTGCCCGACTACCAGGCGCGGCCCCTGCCAGGGGCCGACCTGCTGGTGCTTGCCGGGGACATCGGCTCCTACCAGGCTGGCTCGCAGCTGCTGGCGCGGGGGGTGCCCGACTTCGGCCTTGCGCGCTTTTCGCCGCGGCCCGTGGCCGAGGGCGGCGCGGGCTGGCCCACGCCCGTGGTGTTCGTGCCGGGCAACCATGAGTACGACGGCCTGGATTTCGAGGACGCCC
>CANGYC010000201.1 GCA_947457975.1 Comamonadaceae bacterium
AGGCTGGGAAGATCATCACCCGGGCCAAGGAATTCCTGCAAGTCCGCGCCTCCAAGCTTAACTTTGACTTGCAGTCGAACTGAGGCCTTTTTCGAATTGGTACGGTAGCTGGTGCTCGTAGGGACTGGCCAGAATCAGCCCAACGAGCACCTACCAAGCCTTCCCAGAATAGAAGCGTTTTTTCACATGTATTTGCGGCGGGGTGAGTCTCCGCCACAGCCTTTTAGGGCTCACTCAGTCGGTCAGTTCGGTTGTCAATGCTCCCCACGCACGGGAATATGTGTGGCCCTGAAGGCTAGGCGCCGTGCCCTTTGATGTAAGTCTCCAGAAAACCAATCTGCTGACCCATTTGTCGAATGCTGTCCTTGACGACATCACCAATCGAAATCACGCCCACCACACGACCGGCCTCTACAACGGGCAGATGGCGGAAATTGCGGGAGGCCATGAGTCCTGTACAGGCCTCGATGGGGTCTTGAAGCTTGACGGTCACCGGGTTGGTCGTCATCACCTCTTTGACAGCCACCTGTTTGGCATCCAAGCCAGGCAGCAGCACTTTGATGGCGCAGTCACCCTGCGTGATGATGCCTTCCAACTTGCCCGACTCGATGACCAGGATGGCCCTCACGCGCTTGTCCCGCATGAGTTCCAAGGCGGCAAGCACTTTGTCATCGGGCCTGACGCTCACCGTCGAAAGGGGCTGTGGTTTTTGCTCGAGGCAAGCTTTTACGCTGGTCATTTGAACTCCCGTTCTAGTGTTAGATGTTTTTATATCGTTTCATTGCTTTTGTAGGAAGCAATGAACGTGTGCATTTTATCTATGCGGAATTCATACCCGGCTTATCAGTCGCGGTCTCGCAATTGACTAATAACCCAGCAGGCCACAGCAATCAAAAAGATAGCCCCGCTCTCATACAAAAGGATCGAGGGGTCTCCGTCCTTGCCTTGCAGGATGATCAGTCGGCTCAGTGCCGTCATGGCAATGACGAGCGGAATCGTTATGGGGATCCGGTGACTGCTGTAAAACGCTCCCAGCATGCCTAGAACCTCTGCATAAATGAACATCAGCAGGAGATCCTTGAGTGCCACACTGCGCTGCTCGATCAACACCATGACCTCTTGAGCCATGGCCCCAACCGTAAAGAGCGCAATGATGACCAGAAAGCATTTTTCGGTCCCATCAATCAGGCGTTTGATCATCACCAGAGTCTCCTGCAATACATTGATGAACTCGACGGTAGCACATGGCCTGCGTCAGCCCTTGGCGCCTTGGTGCTAGTCTGATCAAGGCCGCATCGCTTGGCATTTTTCAAGCGCCAAGCTCAGCAGCAAGTTGTCGTACGGCTCGCAGAGCCTGCGAGTTCTAGCGAAAACCCTATACCGCATGCGGTATGCAGTGGCTCCCTAGAATCAACGCACCATGTTCAGCCCTGGGCCTACCCGATCAAACTGCAGCGCCATACCCCGCGCTCAATCGCAGGTTCATCCCTCCATCATTGGCCGCATCAAATGGCTGCTGGCGGCCCTGGCTTGTGCATGGGCCTTGGTCTTTGGCCTCGGGGGGGGAGACCAGACCGATGCCATTGAGCATCCGCATCAGAGCGTGGTGATCGAGAAGCACACCTGCGCATTGGGCACCCTGACTGCCGACCTTCAGGAATCGGCTCACGAGTGCGAAGCCGACCTGACCGTGGCGCAGGCCCTGCCCATGCACCCTTGCGTCGGACATCCGTGGGACCTAAACCCCGCATCACGGGCCTTTAAGCCTCCCCCCCCACTGCCGCCTCCTCGCCTGCGCGCATAAGGCCGCACTGCCACCTACAGCGGATGGCAGCAGTTGTTCCGTTTTTCATCTCACTTCGGCAGCGGTGCGTCCTTCGCACTGCCCATCACTTCATGAAACTGCCTTTGCAGCGACTTGCCCTGCTCGTGCCAATGGCACTGATGCCCCTATTTGTTCATGCCCAGCCCGCACAGACCATTCCAGTGCCCATGGCGCAGGAAGCCGACCCCCGTGAACTGCTGAGCCTGGCCGACCTGGTGTTCCTGGTCCAAAGACACAACCCACAACTGCGCGCCTCACTGCAGGCCCGTGACGCCGCGACGGCTGGGGTCGTTGGCGCAGCTGCCCGGCCCAACCCCAGCCTGGAGGCAGGCACCGGGCAAGCCCGCGCGCGCGTGCCTGGGACAGCTTCAGGTACGCTCTTTAGCTGGTCGCTGGCACAGACCATCGAGAACCCTGCCCTGCGCGAAGCGCGCATTGACGGGGCCCGTTTCGGTCTGCAGGGCAGCCAACATCAGGTGACCGTGGCCACCAGCGAATTGGTGGCCCAGGTGCGGCTGCGGGCCTACGAACTGCTGCTGCAACAAGAGGAAGCTGCTGCCGCCGCCGATGCGCTGACCCTGCTGGAACAAATCCGCGATCGCGTTCGCATCCGGGTGCAGAGCGGAGAGGCGCCGCGCTACGAAAGCATCAAGGCCGATGCCGAGGTGGTCACCGCCCGGCTTCGCGCTGACTCTGCACGTCTGGGCGTCGATCAGGCGCGGCTGGCCATCAACCGACTGGCCGCCGGTCAATTACCGACACGCTGGCGCTTGGCCGCCTCGCTTGGCGATGTGCCAGTGCTGCCCCCCCTGGCGCAATTGCAAAGCGAAGCGCAGGACCGCAATCCTGAACTGGCTGTACTGCAGACCAATGTCGCACGGATCGAGGCGCGTTTGAAGGAAGCACGTGCGAGCCGCTATCCAGGTGTCGAGTTTCGTTACAGCGAGCATCGTGAGGTGGATGCACGGCAGCACTTGTTGAGCATGGGCATGCGCCTGCCGCTGCTCGACCAGCGGCGTGGGCCCATCGACGAGGCGGCGGCCGAACTGGCGCGGGCCAAAACGCTGCTGGAAGGTCGCAGAACCGAACTTGGAATGCAACTGAGCTCATCCGCAGCGGCGCTGGAAATGGCACGCTTGAGGATTGATGCCTTGAGCCGCGGCGCGCAGCCCGACGCTGAAGCGGCCCTGCGCGTGGCGCAGGCGGCCTACCGCTTTGGTGAGCGTGGCATTCTGGATGTGCTCGACGCCCAGCGCCTCTTGCGCTCGGTGCGGGCCGACCTGATCGATGCACGCTTTCGCCTCCAGGCCGCTGCCGTGGAACTGGAGTTTCTCGCCGGCCGCTTTTCCCTTCCCGAATCCATGATCTCCGGCAAGCCCTGAAGGATCGCCATGACCTACTCATTCTGTCCCCACACCTCAACCCTTCGTGCGCGATGCCTGGTCCCTCTGCTGGCCCTGCTGACCCTGGCCGCCTGCGGCAAGGGCTCACCGACTGACGCTCCGAAAGCAGGCAGTCCGGCAAAAACCGTGGCCGACCCCAACCTCGTGCGCATCACCGAAGGCATGGCCTCGCACTTCAAAACCGGGGAAGTGCAGATGGCCAACATTGCCAGTGTGCAGGAGGTGGTGGGCCGCATTGATGCCAACGAGAAGTTGGTGGCGCGCATCGGCTCGGGTGTAACGGGCCGCATCACCGAGGTCCTGGCCGAAGTGGGCCAGAACGTTCGCCCCGGCCAAATCCTGGCGCGCATCGCCAGCCCGGAGCTCACCTCCGCGCAGATGGCCCTCCTGCGGGCCAGCGCACAAGCAGACCTTGCCGAGCGCGCCGTCGAGCGTGCACGCCAGCTGATCCAGGCCGATGTGATCGGCTCGGCCGAGCTGCAGCGCCGCGAAACGGAGCTGTCCATCGCACGCGCCGAATCACGGGCAGCGACCGATCAGCTGCGCATGATGGGCTTGCCTGCTGACTCCATTCGGCGTGTGGCCACCACGGGCGGCCTGCAGGAGACGGCAGGCGTGATCGCCACCATCGCAGGGGTGGTGACCGAGCGAACCGTCAGCCAGGGCCAGGTGGCCCAACCGGGTGACCCCTTATTCACCGTGGCCGACCTCTCCAACGTATGGGTGGTGGGCGCCCTGCCCGAGCAGACCGCCCGCACCGTAGGCCTGGGTCAAAAGGTGGAGATCACAGTACCCGCACTGGAAAACCGCAAGCTCACTGGCAAGGTGGTCTTCATCAGTGACACCGTCTCGCCCGACACCCGCACCGTGACCATGCGCACCCAGGTGGACAACCGCAATCGCCAACTCAAACCGCAGATGCTCGCCACTCTGCGCCTGGTGGGCGCAAGCACCCTGCAGCCCAGCGTGCCTTCTGGGGCCGTGGTTCGGGAGAACGACAAGGACCACGTCTACGTCCGGGTGGACGCCAACACCTACCGCATGGTTCCAGTCGAACTGGGGCCGGCCACCCTGGAGGGTCTACGTCCTGTCCTTAAGGGCGTGGTCCCCGGCACCCCGATAGTGATCGAGGGAGCCTTCCATATGCACAACGAGCGCAAGCGTTCCGAACTTGAATAAGGTCACAGCCATGAAGGAAATCCGAGCCATCGTGCGGCCCAGCCGCCTCCAGCGACTGCAAGACGCCCTGCGGGCTATTCCCAACTTTCCGGGCGTGACGGTGTTCAAGGCCGAAGGCTTCACGGCACCTGCTGCTGTGGCCAAACGCACCGTCAAAGAGGAACTCACGGACTTCACTCCCAAGCTGATGGTGTGCGTGCTGGCCGATGAATCCATGGTGGAGACCATCCGCCAGGCCATCCTCGAAACCTGCGGCACCGGACAGATAGGTGACGGCATTGTCTGGACGGTCGACATCGCGGGGCCGACACGCATCCGCGACGGCACCTCACTCTGAACGCGAGGACATTAGATGCTTCATGCTTTG
>CANGYC010000202.1 GCA_947457975.1 Comamonadaceae bacterium
AAAAGCACAACAAGCAGGAGCCCGTCATCAAAGGCGTGCTGCCTGATGCACCGGCCCCCATCGTGCCGCCCGAGGCCCCCAAGCCAGTGCGCACGGAAGCCAAGCGCAGCCCGGAACCCGTGGCCGCCCCTGCCTCCGCCCAGGCGGCCGAGAAAGGGTTCTTCTCCTGGCTCAAAGGCCTGTTCGGCGGTGCCCAGGCAGAGGCCCCCGCAACGGCCAAGTCGGCCGACGAGCAGAAAACCGACGCCAGGCCAAGCCGCGGCGACCGTGGCGAACGCAGTGACCGTGGCGAGCGCAGCGAGCGCGGTGGCCGCGGACGTGGTGAGCGCGGCGGACGCGGCCGTGGTGAACGCAGCGAACGGGGCGAGCGCACCGAGCGCGGCAACGGTCAGGCCGAAACCCGCGAAGGCCAGGAGGGCCGCGAACCACGTGAAAGCCGCGAGAGCCGCGAAAGCCGTGAAGGCCGCAGCGAAGGCCGCCGTGAGCGCGGTGGCCGGGGTGAACGCAGCGAGCGCAGCCCAGCCGAAGGCCAGGCTGTAGAGGCCCGTGAAGCCCGTGAACCGCGCGAGCCGCGTGAGCCGCGCGAAGGTCGGGGCCGTCGTGAACGCGGTGAGCGTGGTGGCGAACGCCAGGAGCGCGGCGATCGGCCGGAGCGCCAAGGCCTGGCTGTCAGCCAGGACGGCGTGAGCCAGGAAGAGCTGGCCGCAGCCAACATGGCGGCCATGGCCGCCGCAGGCTCGGGCGAGGCAGCCGCTGCGGACGGCCGCGCCTCTGGCGAAGCCGGCACAGGCCGACGCGAGCGGGGCGATCGCCCCCGCCGTGGACGCGGGGAGCGCGTTGAACGGACGGAGCTCAGCGAGAGTCCAGACGCCGAGGCCTCAGCCCAAACCGACGCCGCCTCTTCCACTGAAGCCGGCGAAGTGAACACGGCCGAAGGCGAGCGCGCCCCGCGTGAGCGCCGCAGCCGCGACCGCTACGGCCGCGACCGCCGCGAACGCAGCGAAGATGGCCAGCCGGTCGATGAACAGGCAGCCGCTCCCGAAGCCGCCCTCTCCCCTGAGGCAAGGCCTGTGACCGAGCAAGCCGCGCCAGCGGCGCCTGCGCCACAAGCCGCCCCCCAGGCCAGCGTGGCTCCAGCGCCTGTTGCGCCTGCACCGACTGCACCAGCCAGCCAGGGCCTGCCCAAGGTCACGTCCTACCAGCTGCCGCTGCAGGAACTGGCCGAAGTGGCCAGCACCTCGGGCCTGCAGTGGGTGAACTCGGATGCGGCCAAGATCGCGCAGATCCAGGCGGCCATGGCGGCCGAGCCCAAGCCGGTGCATGTGCCGCGTGAGCGGCCCCCGGTGGTGCAGCTCGACGCAGGCCCGCTGATCCTGGTCGAGACCAAGCGCGACCTCGGCAAGCTCGATCTGCCCTTTGAAGCCACGCAGGCGGCCAGCGAAGTGCAGTCTCCTGCCCGGTAACCAAGGCTCTGAGCCCCAAGAAAAAAGCGGCCTCGGCCGCTTTTTTCGTTGGTGCCTACTCTGCGCGCAGACGTCGCGCCGCGCAGGCCCTCAGGCGCAGAAAGCCCAGGCTCAGGATTCTGCCAATCGACGGTAGGCCTGCTGTGCCGCCGCCGTGTCACCGCGCTCCTCGGCCAGCTGAGCCAGGGCACGCCAGGCGCGGCGCTGCAGGCCGGCGTCCTTCAGGCCCAGCACGGCCTGCGACAACAGCTGCTGGGCCTTGCCCCAGAGCTGGCGTTTGAGGCAGGCCATGCCGGCCACGTACTGCAACTTGGCATCGCGCGGCCGGGCCTGCAAGCCCTCTTCCAGGCGGCCGAGCCAGGCGGCATCGAGCGTGTCCATCGAGCGCTCCAGGGTCTGTACCAGACGCACCTGCAGGTCCTCGGCGAGGGCCGACTCGGCGCGCACGAACTCGTCCCAGGCGGGGCCGGCCCACTGGCGAGCCTGCGTCGCATCGCCGCCCAGCATGAGCAGGCGCGATGCGGCCTGCACCGCGATCTCGGGCATGGCGCGCTCGGCCGGGTCCAGGATGGACCAGGCCCGCAGCATTTGCTGCGGATCGTGTGCCGCGTTGAGCAGCTCAAGCGCCAGACCGCGCACGATGCTTTTCGTGGCCGGCGCAGAAAAGGCTCCGTGCTTGGACAACAGGCGGGCTGTCTCCAGCGCATCACGGGTCTGGTTCGCCAGCCGGGCCGCGCGCAAGCGCAGGCGCAAAGCCAGGGTGCGGCGGGCCACGCCCATCGGCAGCTGGCCCAGACGGGCCAGGGCCGCGGCAGGCTCACGGTCGTCCAGGGCCCAGCGCGCGGCGCGCAGTTCGATGCCTTCGCGCAGTTCCACCACCTGACGCTGCATGGGCTGCTGCAGTGCCTGTTCCAGGTGCTGGTCGCGCAGAGCGCGGTTCTGCAGGGCGTGGGCGCTTTCAGCCGCCAGCAGGTGAGCCAGGGCGCGCAGCTGCACGGCGCGCTGAGGCGCATGGCCACTGTCGGCTCCCAGTTCATTGACCAGCATGTCCAGACCCTTTTCCTGCTGTAAGGCGCTGTCGGCCGAGCGCGTAGCGCGGATAAAGCGGCCGGCTAGCAGGTGCGCCAGGCTGTCCATGAGGGCGGCGTACATGGCCCGCTCCTTTTGCTGGGCCCGCCAGCGGCGCGCCTGCGTAGGCAAGGAAAAAACCGCCGCCAGCCCGCGCAGCGCCAGGTGAATCAGCACAAACAGGCCTATCACCAGCAGCAGCACAAGATTGAGCGAAAGGTCGACCCGGTACGGCGGCCAAAACAGCGTGACCGCAGCCTGGTTATTGCCGGCAAAAAGCGCGACGGCCACCGCCACCGCAAAGAGGGCCACCAGCCAGAGTGCGGCGCGCATCCGGGTCGTCCTCCTTCAGCGGCCGGCCGCGGCCGTGGCCAAGGCGGCCAGGGTCTGGTCCAGCCGGGGCAGCTCGGCGGACTTGAGCTGGGACTGCACCTGCGCAAGCAGCTCGGCCGCCACCTGCGTTTTGCGGGCCGAACGATCGAAATAGCGCTGCAACGCCAGCTGCACGGCCTGCAGGTCGGCACGCGCCACCTCGGTCTGGCGCGACAGCAGGGCCATGCGGGCATTGAGCAGCTTGAGCTTGGTGTTCTCGCGCAGAAAGAAGGCCTGCTCCGGCGCCAGCAACGCCGCCTCGGGCCGGTCAATGCGGGAGATGCGCAGCAGCTGCCGGGCCTCCTGCGAGATGGCCGAGACGCTGCTGGCCCAGGCGCGGGCCAGCCAGTCCTGCACCGCGCCGGTGGTCGAATCTAAAAAGCCGCTGCGGGGCGGCTCTGCCCGGGGGGCGGCCTGGGCCAGCGCGGGGTTGGCCGGCACGGCGTCGTTGGCCACAGGCAGCTCATCCGTCAGGCGGGCGAGTTCGTCAAGCTTGATCAGCAAGGCCGGGGTGTCGATGAAGACCGCGCTCTTGATGCGGTCGGTGTCCTGGGCAATGGCGCGCTGCAGACTGGTCAGCCTAGGCTGGGCCGCGCGCTTGAGGCGCTGGTCGGCCGTGCGCAGGGCCGCCAGCAAAGGTTCGACGCTACCGGTCAACTGGGCCTGCTGCTGGGCCAGACGCAGCGCCGATTCAATGTCGACCACCAGGTTCTCATCGCGCGAGCGCGACAGGCTTTGCATGAGGTCTTCGAGCTGCTGACGCTGCAGGGCCACCTCGTTGAGCTTGCCTTCCATGCTGGCCAGGCGCTGGCCCAGCTCGCGCGTACCGTCCTGGGCCTGCTGCGCGAGGGTGCGCGCCTCCACGGCCTGCGTGCCGGCATCGAGGCTGCGGCGGGCCAGCTCTTCCTGGATGTGGCTGATCTTCTGCCAAAGCATCAAGCTGAGCACCAGGGCACCGCCGGCCAGCAGAGCCAGGCCAATGAGCAGCGGGCGCGGGATGCGCAGGGGCAAGGGCGCACCCTGCGGCGCAGGCGCGGCGGCCGGGGCTTCGGGAACGGTGGTCGTGGCTTGAGGCGACTCGGAACTCATTGCATCGATTGTAGGCAGGCGTCCACGGCCTCAACCGAGGGAGCGCAGACCGCGACGCGGCCAAAACCCTGCTCCCGCGCCGCCTGGGCGATGCGCTCATGCGTGGCCACCGCCGAGGCCGCGGACCAGTCCTGGCCAGGCAGCAGCCGTGCGAGCTGGCCCAGAGACTCGGAGCTGCTCAAGAGCCACACATGGCCGTCATGGGCAGCGCCCTGGGCCTGGGCCCGCTGCGCGGGCGTCCAGTCCGGGGCCTGGCGGGCGTAGGCAGCCACCTCCTCGACCAGCGCACCGGCGGCCTGCAACTGCTCGGCCAGCCAGGGCCGGCCGCTGGGCTGGCCCTCGCCATCTGCACCGCGCACAATCAGCACCCTGTCGCCCGGCAAGACCTGCGCGTGCACCACGGCCCAGAGGGCCTCAGAATCGAACTGGCCTGCCGCAGGGGGCGGCAGGTCGATGCGGCCCTCGGGCACGCCCACCTCGCGCAGGGCCGCAGCGCTGCCCGGGCCCGTGACCCAGGCGCGGCCCTGCTCGCCCAGGAGGGTGGCAGCACCTGGGGCGCCAGGCAGCGTGGCAAAAAATCCCCGGACCGCATTGGCGCTAACAAACATGAGCGCGCGGCAAGTGGCGGCCTGCGCGCGAAACCGGTCCAGGGCCACGGGATCGGGCGCCGGGCCGACGGCGATCAGCGGCAGGCCAAGCACCTCATGGCCCAGACCCGCCAGCGCCTGCGCCCAGACGCGGGCCTCGCGCTCGGGCC
>CANGYC010000203.1 GCA_947457975.1 Comamonadaceae bacterium
GGCCAGCTCGCAGCGGGACTTGCACCCGCAGGTGTGCGCCCATGCTGGGCGCACCAATGAAAAAGCCGCCCGAAGGCGGCTTTTTCATTCGGAAGCAAAAAATTACTTCTTCTCGGGGGCTGCGGGAGCAGCGGGGGCGGCAGGAGCAGCGGCTGCAGGAGCGGCGCCAGCGGCGGGAGCAGCAGCGTCAGCAGCAGGAGCGGCCGGGGCGGGAGCAGCAGCGGCGGGAGCGGGAGCGGGTGCGGGAGCAGCAGCTTCTTCTTTCTTGCCGCAAGCAGACAGGGCAACGGCGGCAACGATGGCGGCCAGAGCGAGAGACTTGTTCATTTTTTGATTCCTTGATGAATGAGAAAAATATTTTCCACTTTCGCCAGAAACCTGAATTAAGCAATTCAAGTTTCTCGCCAGGCTAGGTGTCTCGAGCACACCTTGCCCAGCCAATGAGTATAAGCCCTAACTTGTGCTGCTCGCATCGGCCCCTGGAATGGGTGTCCAGGCCCCAAAAGAAAGCGCCATTCGAGGCAAACACATGTCTCAGGCCGACGGCTGCGCCGTGACCCATCCATCGGCCAGCCACTGGGTCATCAGGTCGCGGGCATCCGGACTGGCGCGGTCCATGTCACGGGCCGTGAGGCGTCGCTCATTGGCCAGGCGGCGCATCAGCCGGGCGTCTGCCCCCCGGGCCTGGTAACTCTCGCCGTTGATGAACACATGGTCCGCGTCATAGAGCATGCGGGTGCAGGCATGCAGCCGCAGCGCCTGCCCTGGCGGCCAGTCCGCGCCCACGTCCTGTGCCTCGAACCAGACCGTGGGTTTGGGCTCGGTCAGTTGCTCCCCAAGAACGCAGGCCAGGCGCCGAGGGTCTTTCAGGGCCTGGGCCAAGGCCTGGCGGGCAAAGGCCTCGAGGGCGGTGGGCACCAGGGCCGGCGTGTCGGTGGCGGGCTGCGCCGGGTCGCGGTACAGGCTTGGCGGCAGGCCCTCGGCCTCGTCGGCCACCAGTTCAGCCAGACCCTGCAGCAGGCCGCTGGCCAGTTCCGACCGGCTGGGGGCCTTGAAGCCGATGGAGTAGGTCATGCACGGGGCCTTTGAGTGGCCCGCAGGGTCCTCGACAGCCACCCCGTCGTGCGCATAGCGAGGCGGCAGGTAGAGCATGTCCCCGGCGTGCAGCACGAACTCTTGCTCAGGCTGGAAGTTCTGCAAGATCTTCAGCGGCACACCGGCCTGCAGCGTCAGGTCGGTCTGGGCGCTGATCTTCCAGCGCCGGCTGCCGCTGGCCTGGAACAGGAACACGTCGTAGCTGTCGAAATGAGGCCCGACGCCGCCGCCTGGGCTGGCCAAGGAGATCATCAGGTCGTCCAGACGGGCGTCGGGCAAGAAACGGAACTGTTGCAGCAGCTCATGCGCGGGACCGTGGTGCAGGTCCACGCCTTGCACCAACAGGGTCCAGCCAGGCTGCTTGAGCGGGGGCAGCGCGCGACGGGCAAAGGGGCCCGATTGCAGGGTCCAGCCGGCCTCTGCCCGCCGGCCTCGGGCCGGCCGGGGGGCTTGTTGCGTGATCAGGCGCGACTCCACCTCCTCGCGCCCAGCCAGGGCAAACAACTGCGTCGGTGTGAGCAGAGGCACAAAGCCCGGGATCGCCTGGCGCACCAGAAGGGGCTTTTTCTGCCAATGGCGACGCATGAATTGCCGGGGCGAAAGGCCCCCCAGCAGGGCCAGGGCGAGTTGGGTATCCATGGGACAATTGTCGAATGAAAATCACCGAACAATGCGTGATCGGGTTGACCTGGGTCATGAAGGACACCTTGGGTGAAGTGCTCGATGAACTGGACGAACCCATCGAGTTCCTGGTGGGTGGCCAAGACCTGCTGGCCAGCATCGAAAAGGCCCTCTTGAACCACGAGGCCGGCGCTAAACTGGACCTGCACCTGGAGCCAGAGGAAGCTTTTGGCGACTACGACGAAAACCGCGTTTTCCTCGAGCCGCGCACCTTGTTCCCGGCCGAACTCGAGGAAGGCATGATCTACGACGGCCGGAGTCTGCCGGCCGGCGCCAGCAGCCAGGCACCGGCCGAGCTGATGTACACCGTCACCGACATCTACCCCGAGCATGTGGTGCTCGATGGCAACCCCCCGCTGGCCGGCATCGCCATTCGCCTGCACATCCGCGTGGCCTCAGTGCGTGAGGCCACCCTGGAAGAAGTGGGCAGCGGCACCCTGGGCACGGGCTTTTTCAAGCTCGATGCCTCCACAGGCAGCAGCGGCCAGACCCTGCACTGAGGCACAGCGCCACGAAAAAGCCGGCCCTGGGGCCGGCTTTTTCGTGCGCCGCTGAAGGCTCAGCGCTTGCCCGTGGAGCCGTAACCGCCCTCGCCTCGCTCGGAGGCCTCGAAGCCGCTGACCAGATTGAACTGGGCTTGCACAACGGGCACGATCACCAGCTGCGCAATGCGCTCCATGGGCTCGATGGTGAAGGCCGTGCTGCTGCGGTTCCAGGCGCTGACCATCAGCTGGCCCTGGTAGTCGCTGTCGATCAGGCCCACCAGGTTGCCCAGCACGATGCCATGCTTGTGGCCCAGGCCCGATCGGGGCAGGATCAGCGCCGCAAAATTCGGGTCCTGCAAATGGATGGCCATGCCGGTGGGCACCAACTGCCAAGCGTTGGGCGCCAGCGTGAGGGGCTCGGCCAGGCAGGCCCGCAAATCCAGGCCGGCGCTGCCAGGGGTGGCGTAGCTTGGCATGGCGGCGTGCAGCCGCTCGTCCAGAATCTTGACGTCGATCTTCATGGCATTGTTTGAAAAGTTCAGTGCTTCAGGCGCTGGGCGATGCGCGCCACCAGCTGCGCGGCCAGCAGTTGCTTGGAGGCTCGCGGCAGGGCCTCAGACCCCTGCTCGTCGACCAGCAGCAGGGCATTGTCGTCCTGACCAAAAGTGGCCGGCCCGATGTTTCCCACCAGCAAAGGCACGCCCTTGCGCAGGCGTTTGGCCTGGGCGTGGGCCTCAAGGTCATGGCTTTCGGCGGCAAAGCCCACACAGAACAAGGCCCCGCTGCGGGCGCGCGCCGACTGCGCGAGGCTGGCCAGGATGTCGGTGTTCTCCACGAACTGCAGCTCGGGGCTGCCCCCCGCGTCCTTCTTGATCTTCTGAGGCGCCGCCTGGGCCGGTCGCCAGTCGGCCACGGCTGCGGCGGCAATGAAGATGCTGGCGCCTGCCGCCAGCGGCTCCACGGCGCGCCACATCTGCTCGGCGGACTTCACGTCCACCCGCCGCACGCCCCGCGGGGTGGACAAGGCCACGGGACCGGCCACCAGCGTGACCTCGGCCCCGGCGCGCCAGGCCGCCTGGGCAATAGCAAAGCCCATTTTGCCGCTGGACAGGTTGGTGATGCCGCGCACCGGGTCGATGGCCTCGTACGTCGGTCCTGCCGTCAGCAGCACATGCTGGCCGCGCAAGGTCTTGGGTGTGAAGAAGGCCTGCAGTTCCTCCAGCAGGTCCTCGGGCTCCAGCATGCGGCCGTCGCCGGTCTCGCCGCAGGCCTGCTCGCCCGTGCCCACGCCCAGCACCGTGGTGCCGTCGGCGCGCAACTGGGCCATATTGCGCTGGGTAGCCGGGTGGGCGTACATCTCGCGGTTCATAGCCGGCGCCAGGATCAGGGGCACCTGTTCAAGCGGACGGGCCAGGCACATCAGGCTGAGCAGCTCGTCGGCGCCGCCGTGCAGCAACTTGGCCATGAAGTCGGCGCTGGCGGGGGCCACGAGAATGGCGTCGGCCTCGCGCGACAAATTGATGTGGGCCATGTTGTTGCCCTCGCGGGCATCCCACTGGCTGGTATAGACCGGGCGGCCGCTGAGCGCCTGCATGGTCACGGGCGTGATGAACTGCGCGGCGGCATCGGTCATGACGACCTGGACGCTCGCGCCAGCCTTCACGAGGGCGCGGCACAGCTCAGCGGCCTTGTAGCAGGCGATGCCGCCGGACAGCCCGAGTACCAGGCGCCGACCGGCCAGGATAGAGGATGAAGAAGCGCCTGTGGCGCCGTCCTGTGCGGAATGGCTCATGCGAGCAATGTACAAGATCGCGCCTGTGCGCTGGGCAGGATGCGGGAGGGCGCCCCCCTATAATCTGCATTTCCCCCGCAAGGAACTGCCACGAGTTCCTTCCCGACATGACCAAATTTGTCTTCGTCACCGGCGGTGTGGTGTCTTCCCTGGGCAAGGGAATCGCCTCAGCCTCCCTCGCTGCGATCCTGGAATCGCGAGGCCTGAAAGTCACCCTGATCAAGCTCGATCCCTACATCAATGTGGATCCGGGCACCATGTCTCCCTTCCAGCACGGTGAGGTCTTTGTCACCGACGACGGCGCCGAGACCGACCTGGATCTCGGGCACTACGAGCGCTTCATCACGACGCGCATGCGGCGCACCAACAACTTCACGACCGGCCAGATCTACAAGAGCGTGCTCGAGAAAGAGCGCCGTGGCGACTATCTGGGTAAAACGGTCCAGGTGATCCCTCACATCACCAACGAGATCCAGGAATACGTCAAGCGGGGCGCCGGTGTCGGCACCCCTGATGCCGTGGATGTGGCCATCGTCGAGATCGGCGGTACCGTGGGTGACATCGAGTCCCTGCCCTTCCTCGAGGCTGTGCGCCAGATGAGCCTCAAGCTCGGCCC
>CANGYC010000204.1 GCA_947457975.1 Comamonadaceae bacterium
ATTTTCTGGCTGAGCTTTCCCAGGTGACAAGCCGGTACATAGAATCACTTCAGAGGAGAACAGGGTATGAACACCGATAACCAATGGGTAGATTCCGCTCAGCATTTCCAGAAAATCCTGGCCGAGAACTTCCAAAAGGCCGTCGCCGCATTTGTTCCAGGCGGAGCCCCGTCGGCCCCTGGCATGACCGGCATGATGATGCAGGCCATGCCCGCCACCGAGGCCATGGCCGCTGTCCATCTGGACCCCGCCAAGCTGCTGGAGTTGCAGCAAGACTACCTCAAGGAGGCCACCGAGTTGTGGAATGCCTCCTTAAACCCTGGCTCAGCCCCGTCTCTGTCTGGCGACCGCCGCTTCGCCTCGGAGGCCTGGGCCAGCAACCCAATGTCGCAGTTTGCAGCAGCGGCCTACCTGCTCAACGCCAAGGCCATGACCCACTTGGCCGATGCGGTGGAGGCCGATGACAAAACCCGCGCGCGTGTTCGTTTCGCTGTCGAGCAGTGGTTGGCCGCGACTGCCCCCACCAATTTCCTGGCGCTCAATCCCGAGGCCCAGAAGAAGGCGCTGGACACCAAGGGCCAGAGTCTGGCGCAGGGTTTGCAAAACCTGGTGCACGACATGGGCCAGGGCCATGTCTCCATGACCGATGAGCGTGTTTTCGAAGTGGGCCGCAATGTGGCCACGACAGAAGGCGCGGTGGTGTTCGAAAACGAATTTTTCCAGCTCATCGAATACAAGCCGCTCACGCCCAAGGTGTATGAGCGGCCCTTCCTCTTGGTGCCACCCTGCATCAACAAGTTCTACATCCTCGACCTGCAGCCTGAGAACTCGCTGATCCGCTACTTGGTGGAGCAGGGCCACCGCACCTTTGTGCTGAGCTGGCGCAATCCCGACCAGTCCATGCAGGACAAGACCTGGGACGACTACATCGAGCACGCCGCCATCAAGGCCATCAGCGTCACCCGCGAGATCAGTGGCGCCAAGGACATCAATGCCCTGGGTTTTTGCGTGGGCGGCA
Organism: Comamonadaceae bacterium; assembly: GCA_947457975.1. Taxonomy (GTDB): domain Bacteria; phylum Pseudomonadota; class Gammaproteobacteria; order Burkholderiales; family Burkholderiaceae_C; genus Polaromonas. Next base: position 1,019 of record CANGYC010000204.1, read on the forward strand.
CCATCTTGGGCACGGCCCTGGCCGTGCTGGCTGCCCGTGGCGAAAAGCCGGTACACAGCGCCACCTTCCTCACGGCCATGCTGGATTTCGCCGATACCGGCGTGCTGGATATCTTCATCGACGAGCAGGCCGTGCGTTTTCGCGAGATGCAGATGGGTCAAGGCGGCTTGCTCAAGGGGCATGACCTGGCCTCGACCTTCAGCTTCCTCAGGCCCAACGAGCTGGTCTGGAACTACGTGGTGGGCAACTACCTCAAGGGCGAAACCCCGCCGCCTTTCGATTTGCTGTACTGGAACAGCGACTCGACCAACCTCCCCGGGCCCTTCTACGCTTGGTACCTGCGCCACATGTACCTGGAGAACAACCTGATCAAGCCCGGCAAGCTCACGGTGTGTGGCCAGAAGATCGACCTGGGCCGCATCGACATGCCGGTCTACATCTACGGATCCCGCGAAGACCACATCGTGCCCATCGAGGGCGCCTATGCCAGCACGCAGCTGCTGCCGGGCAAGAAGCGCTTTGTCATGGGCGCCTCGGGCCACATTGCTGGCGTGATCAATCCGCCGGCCAAGAAAAAGCGCTCCTACTGGACCAACGACAAGCTGCCGGCCAGCCACGCGCAATGGTTCAAGGGCGCCCAGGAGCATCCGGGCAGCTGGTGGACCGACTGGAGCGCTTGGCTCAAGCCCCAGGCAGGCAAGCTGCTGCCGGCGCCCAAGGGCTACGGCAGCCGCGCCCACAAGCCCATTGAGCCGGCCCCCGGCCGCTACGTGAAGGCCAGGGCTTGAATCGGCCCGCTTAATTCGCTCAACTTTTTCATCGCAACACAAGGAACGAGGAGACTATGGAAGACATCGTGATCGTGTCGGCAGCCCGCACCGCCGTCGGCCGCTTTGGCGGCACCCTGGCCAAGACACCGGCCACCGAACTGGGGGCAGCCGTGATCCGGGCCGTGATTGAGCGTGCGGGTGTGTCCGCCGACCAGGTGGGCGAGGTCATCATGGGCCAGGTGCTGGCTGCGGGCGTGGGACAGAACCCAGCCCGCCAGGCCCTCATGAAGGCGGGCCTGCCCAAGGAGGTGCCGGGCCTGACCATCAACGCCGTGTGCGGCTCGGGCCTCAAAGCCGTGATGCTGGCCGCGCAGGCCGTCGCCTGGGGCGACAGCGAGATCGTGGTGGCCGGCGGCCAGGAGAACATGAGCGCATCGCCCCACGTGCTGCTGGGCTCGCGCGACGGCCAGCGCATGGGCGACTGGAAGATGGTCGACTCCATGATCGTCGACGGCCTGTGGGACGTCTACAACCAGTACCACATGGGCATCACCGCCGAGAACGTGGCCAAGGCCAATGGCATCACCCGCGAGATGCAGGATGCGCTGGCCCTCGGCAGCCAGCACAAGGCCTCCGCGGCCCAGGACGCTGGCAAGTTCAAGGACGAGATCATCCCCTTCTCGATCGCTCAGAAAAAGGGCGATCCCATCGTCTTCGCGCAGGACGAGTTCATCAACAAGAAGACCACGGCCGAGGTCCTGGCCGGTCTGCGTCCGGCCTTCGACAAGGCCGGCAGCGTGACCGCGGGCAATGCCTCGGGCATCAATGATGGCGCGGCTGCGGTGATGGTCATGTCGGCCAAGAAGGCCGCAGCCCTGGGTCTCAAGCCCCTGGCCCGCATCGCCTCCTTCGGCACCTCGGGCCTGGACCCGGCGACCATGGGCATGGGCCCGGTGCCCGCGTCGCAGAAGGCCCTGGCGCGTGCCGGCTGGAAGGCCGCCGACGTGGACCTGTTCGAGCTGAACGAAGCCTTTGCGGCCCAGGCCTGCGCCGTCAACAAGGCCCTGGACATCGACCCGGCCAAAGTGAACGTCAACGGCGGCGCCATCGCCATCGGCCACCCCATCGGCGCATCGGGCTGCCGCATTCTGGTCAGTCTGCTGCACGAGATGCAGCGCAGCGGCGCCAAGAAAGGTCTGGCGGCTCTGTGTATCGGTGGCGGCATGGGGGTTGCCCTAGCGATAGAGCGCTGAGTTCAGGCGTACAAGGCAAGTGCAAGGGTGACACATCTGCATCCGAGCGCCTTCAATAAGTCAATAACAAGGAGTAGACATGACGCAAAAAGTTGCATACGTGACCGGGGGTATGGGAGGCATCGGCACCGCTATTTGCCAGCGGCTGCACAAAGATGGGTACAAGGTGATCGCCGGTTGTGGCCCCACCCGGGATTTTTCGAAGTGGCTCGATGAGCAAAAGGCGATGGGCTTCACGTTCTATGCGTCGGTGGGCAATGTCGGCGACTGGCAGTCCACGGTGGATGCCTTCAGCAAGGCCAAGGCCGAGCACGGCCCCATCGACGTGCTGGTGAACAACGCCGGCATCACGCGCGACCGCATGTTCGTGAAGATGACCCGTGACGACTGGGACGCCGTCATCGACACCAACCTCAACTCCATGTTCAACGTGACCAAGCAGGTCGTGCCCGACATGGTCGAGCGTGGCTGGGGCCGCATCATCCAGATCTCCTCGGTCAACGGCGAGAAGGGCCAGGCCGGCCAGACCAACTACTCGGCCGCCAAGGCCGGCATGCATGGTTTTTCCATGGCTCTGGCTCAGGAAATGGCCACCCAGGGCGTGACGGTCAACACCGTCAGCCCAGGCTATATCGGCACCGACATGGTCAAGGCCATCCGGCCCGATGTGCTCGAGAAGATTGTGGCCACCGTGCCGGTCAAGCGCCTGGGCGAGCCCAGCGAAATCGCCTCCATCGTGGCCTGGCTTGCCAGCGAGGAGGGCGGCTATGCCACCGGCGCCGACTTCTCGGTCAACGGCGGTCTGCACATGGGCTGAGCCCCGCACGGCAGCACCCAATCAAAAGGCCGCCTTCGGGCGGCTTTTTCATGCCATTTCTGGAGAACTCGATCCGCTTGTGGCTCGCATGATGACCCATTGATGAGCCCACGCGCAGCCCGAGGGCACTTCTGTATCATGTTTGGGACGCAAACCAGGAGAATCGATGGCTTTGGAGCGACCGTCTTCCTTGCCCGGGTCCCGTCGACCTGTGGTGCAGACCCCCTTGGCAGTCAGTGCTGACCCTATGGACACGCCCGAGCCCTTGGATTTGGGGGGCATCCGCATCACGCGCATCGTGGAGTCGCAAGGGCCGCTGCTCAAACCAGCAGAGATTTTTCCGGACTCCAATCCCGAGATCATCGAAGCCAACAAGCACTGGCTGGCCCCGGCCTACTACGACCCGCCGTCGGACCGCCTGGTGATCTGCATCCAGTCTTTCCTGCTGGAGACCGACACGTTGAAGGTCCTGGTCGACACCTGCGTGGGTGACTGCAAGCCACGTGTTCGGCCCGATTTCGACGGACAGCGCTGGCACTGGCTCGATCGGCTCGCCGCGCTGGGCATTTCCCCGCACCAGATCGACGTGGTCCTGTCCACGCACCTGCATGTGGACCATGTGGGCTGGCACACCCGGCTTGAGGGCGGACGGTGGCGGCCGACCTTTGAGCGCGCGCGTTACTTGTTCGCGCGATCTGAGTGGGACTACTGGCAGCACAACGAGGGGCACCCGGCACTGGTGCGCACCGGCGACTACATCGGCGACTCGGTTTGGCCGGTGTTCGA
>CANGYC010000205.1 GCA_947457975.1 Comamonadaceae bacterium
ACGCCGGCAGGTGAGGGAGCCTGCCAGTGAGACGGCGCCTGAAGCCCAGGGGCGGGCGGCAAGGGCACAGAGGCACAGGCCGCCAGCAGCAGAGCCAGGCCCATGCCACCGATGGGGCGCACAAGGCGAGGCTGGACACGCCGGACAGCGGTAGAAAGACCCATGCAGAACACCTGTGGAGGAAAGGCCGACCGAAAGGTCAGCCAAACATTTTGACCCATGAGGTCAAGGCCGCAAGCTCAACGGTCTTCGAAGACGGCGGCCCACAGGCGCAGGATGGCCCCGCGCTCTTCGGCCAGCCCCTCCTGAGGTAGCTGCGTGGCTTGCTCGTCCAGGCGCGCGCGGTGCTGTACGCGGCGCAATTCGCGGTAGGCGCGCGCGGCCGCCTCGCCCACACCTGCGGGCAGCAGAGCGCAGCGCTCGGCGCGCTCGAGCAGGGCAATGTTGCCCACGTTGTCGGCCAGTTCGGGGTGCACCGCCGCCTGTGAGAGCACCAAAAATTGCACAGCGAATTCGGCATCGACCATGCCACCGGCGCCGTGCTTGATGTCGAACAACACCGGCCCCTCGCTCGGCTGTCGCAGGGGGTGGGCAGCGCGCACCTTCTCGCGCATGGCCACGATCTCCTCGCGCAAGGCCGCCGGCTCGCGCGGCGAGGTGATGACGGCCTGGCGCACGGCGTCAAAGCGCTGGCGCAACTCAGCAGAACCCAGCACGAAGCGCGCGCGCGTCATGGCCTGGTGCTCCCAGGTCCAGGCGGTGTTGCTGCCACGCTGCTGCTGGTAGTTGGCATAGGCCTGGAAGCTGGTGACCAGGAGGCCGGAGCTGCCGTTGGGGCGCAGCGCGGTGTCGATCTCAAACAGATCGCCCTCGGCGGTCTTGACGGTGAGCCAGTTGATCAGCTTGCGCACAAAGGCCGCATATGACTCGGGCGCCTGCTCGTGCTCGTCGTCATAGACAAAGACGATGTCCAGGTCGCTGCCATAACCGAGCTCTTTACCGCCGAGCTTGCCGTAGGCGATGACGCCGAAATGGGGTACTTCTCGGTGGCGCTGCTTCAGGCGCTCCCAGCACCACTGCACGGTCAGGCCCAGCACGGTCTCGGCCAGCGCACTGAGCTCATCGGCCACCTGCTCGACGGTGAGCAAGCCCTCGACGTCGCGGGCGAGGGTGCGGAAGGTTTCAGCATGGTGGGCGCGGCGCAAGAGGTTCAGGCACGCTTCTTCGTCGTCCTCGCCCGTGCGCTGCAGCGCCGCCCGGCGCTGTTGCAGCTCGCTGGCAAAAACGGCCGGATCAAAGCGCTGCTTGAGCATGTCGTTGCTGGCCAGCTCGTCGATCACGCCCGGGTGCTGCAGCAGGTAGCGCGCAGGCCAGCGGGCGGCGCCCAAGAGGCGCATCAGGCGCTCATGCACCGTGGGCCGCTCCAGCAGCAGCGCCAGGTAGCTTTCGCGGCGCAGCAGGGGCTCGATCCAGTCCAGCAGGCGCAGTGCCGGCACCTCGCTGACGCGGCCCTCGTCGAGCCAGGAAGCGGTGCGTTGCAAGAGGCGCACCAGGCGCGCGCGCGACTCCTCGCGCAAGGCCAGGATGCGCGGATGTCCCGGCCAGGCGGCCACGCGCTGGCGGAACTGCGCTGGCCATTGCCCGCCCTGCCGGGCCAGCAGATCCTCAATGTCCAGGGGGGCCGCCTGCCCCAGCTTGTCGCAACCCACACAGTCGGTGTGGCCGCCCAGCAGCTTGTCAAACTCCTCGGCCACCCGCTCGCGGTGCAGGTCCAGCTCGGCCAGGAAGGCGCCCGCGTGCGAAAAGCCCAGGGTGGCGGCGATCCAGGCCAGGTCAGCGTCCTGGGTGGGCAAGAGGTGCGTCTGCTGATCGTCCAGGTACTGGATGCGGTGTTCCACGCGGCGCAGGAATTCGTAGGCCCGCGCCAGCGCCTCGGCGGTGGCCGGGGGCATGAGCCCGGCGCTGGCCACACGGGCCAGCGCATCGACCGTGGGCCGCGTGCGCAGCTCAGGGAATTGGCCGCCGCGCACCACTTGCAGCAGCTGCACGGTGAACTCAATCTCACGGATGCCGCCGCGCGAGAGCTTGACGTCATTGGCCCGCTCCGGGTGGCCGGCGGCGCGGCGCGCGGCCTGCTCGCGGATCTGGCGGTGCAGCGAGCGCAGCGACTCGAAGATGTTGTAGTCCAGGTAGCGGCGAAACACGAAGGGCAGCACCTGCTGGCGCAGGGCCTGGGCCGAGCCGTCCTGAACGGCATCAAAAGGGGCTACCACCCGACTCTTGAGCCAGGCAAAGCGCTCCCACTCGCGGCCCTGCACCTGCAAGTAATCTTCCAGCGCGCTCAGCGAGACGGCCGGCGGCCCCGAGTTGCCGTTGGGCCGCAGCGCCAGGTCCACACGAAAGACAAAGCCGTGCTCGGTGACATCGCCGATCAGCCCATACACAGCCTTGACCTGGTGCGCAAAGTATTCGTGGTTGGAGATCACACCGCCGCCGTCGGCGCGGCCGGCGGTATGACCGTCCTGGTCGTACACATAAATCAGGTCGATATCGCTGGAGACATTGAGCTCACGGGCCCCGAGCTTGCCCATGCCCACCACCCACATGCGGGCACGGCCCGGCAGTTGGCCGTCCTCGGCTGGCAGCAAGGGGGCGCCAAAGCGCTCATCGAGTTCGGCGCAGGTCTGGCGCATGGCCAAGTCCAGCGCCAATTCGGCCAGCTCGGTCATGGCCCGGGTGACCACCTCCAGCGCCACCGGTGGGTCGGCCTCGGCATCGAGCACCACTAGGCGCTCCATCACCAACTGGCGCAGGATGCGCAGGGCCACCCCCGTGGCATGACCCTGGGACTTCAGGCGTTCATAGGCCACACGCATGTGCTCACGCTCTGGCGCGCCCTCGGGCAGGTAGGCCAGATGCTCGGCATAACGCCGGCGGATGCGCTGCACATAGCGGGAATAGTCAGCGCCGCGGCCCACCCCCCGTGAGGAAGCGGCAGGCGAAGAAGCGGCGGTGTCAGCGGTCGGCGAGGTCATCGAGCTTGATCAAAGCATGGAGTGGGCGCAGGAGCGCCGGCCGGCTGCGAACGTCATAATTCCATCACCCCATGCTGCCGGCACCCTCCTCCTCACGCACCTGGCTGACCTTCTGGGCCACTGCGGCAAAGCTGCTGCTGGTGGTGCTGGTGTCTGGGTGGCTGCTGCTGACGCTGGGATGGGCCCTGCTCCACGGTTTCATTGTGCCGCGAATCGACCAATTTCGCCCGCAACTCGAAACCCTGGCCACACAGGCCACGGGGGTGCGGGTCGAGATCGGCGAACTCAGCGCCCATTCCACCGGCGTCTTTCCCTCTTTTGAATTGAAGCAGGTGCGCCTCTTCGACGCCGACGGCCGCCCCGCGCTGCAGCTGCCGCAGGTGCTGATCGCGCTGTCGCCGCGCTCGGTGCTGACCCTGAGCCTGGAACAGCTGGTGATCCGCGGTGCCGACCTGGACGTGCGCCGCACGAGCGATGGCCGCCTGTTTCTGGCCGGCATCGCGGTCACCGCCGCCAGCCCCGAGGACCAGCATGCCCTGACCGACTGGCTGCTGTCGCAGGACGAATGGGCCCTGCTGGACGGCACCGTGCGCTGGACGGATGAGCAGCAAGGCGTCTCGGTGGTGCTCAGCCAGGTGGATGCGGTCATGCGCAACCCAGGCCAGAAGCACCAGCTGCGCATTGATGCCACGCCACCGCCGCAGTGGGGCGATCGTTTCAGCCTACAGGGCGCCTTCAAGCAGCCCCTGCTGTCGCGCTCAGGTAGCCACTGGCGGCAATGGTCGGGCCAGCTGTATGGCCAGTTCAGTCGCATCGACCTGTCGGCCCTGCAGGCCTATGCGCCATCGGCAGGCCTGACCGTCGAGCGCGGGCATGGGGCCTTGCGCGCCTGGATCGACGTGGCCGATGGCCGCTTCACCGGGGCCACGGCCGATGTGGCGCTTGACGATGTTCAGGTGCGCATGGGCGCGCAGCAGCCCCTGGACTTCCAGCGCCTGGCCGGCCGCCTGGGCTGGACCGACCAAGGCGCCCGCGGCCTGGATTTCCACACCGAATCGCTGAGCTTTCACGCCGCCGACGGCTTGCACTGGCCAGGGGGCAATCTGGCGCTGAACCTGTCGGTAAACCCCGAGGGCCAGGTGCAACGCGGCCAGGTGAAGGCCGACAAGCTGGACCTGCAGAGCCTGGCCACCATGGCCCAGCGCCTGCCTCTTGCCGAGGACAAGCGCGCTTGGCTCAAGTCGGTGGCTCCCCAGGGACAACTTGAGCAGTTTGAGCTGAGCTGGCAAGGCTCGCCTCAGCAGCCCAGCCAGCTGTCGGCCCGGGGCAAGGTCAGCGGCCTGGCGCTGGCTGCCGCATCGGGCGAGGCCGCACGCCGCCCGGGTCTGGCGGGCGTGGCCATGGACTTTCGCATGGAACGCGAGGGCGGGGAAGACCGCGCCCAGGCCAGCTTTCGCCTGGAGCGAGGCTGGCTGGAATTCCCGGGCCTTTTTCAGGAGCCACGGCTGGCGCTGGACCAGTTCTCCGGTGAGCTCAAGGTCAGGCGCCATGCCCGCGGCACCGAGGTGGACCTGCGGCAGGCCAGCTTGTCC
>CANGYC010000206.1 GCA_947457975.1 Comamonadaceae bacterium
AACTCGCTGTGGCCGACCTTCAGGCGCAGGGCGCCGATGCTGTCGTTGACCACCTTGGCCTTGTCGGCACCGAAGAACAGCAGATCGCCGCTCTGCGCACCGGTGCGCTTGAGGATCTCGGCGATCGCTGCGTCATGGATGTTCTTGACGATGGGGCTTTGCAGGCCATCGCGCCCCTTGGATGCGTCATTGACCTTGATCCAGGCCAGGCCCTTGGCGCCGTAAATCTTCACGAACTCGGTGTAGCCGTCGATCTCGCCACGGCTCATCTCGGCGCCGCCGGGCACGCGCAGGGCCACCACGCGGCCACCGGGGGTGGTGGCCGGGCCGCTGAAGACCTTGAAATCGACCTCCTTCATCACTTCGGTGAGTTCGGTGAATTCCAGGTTCACGCGCAGGTCGGGCTTGTCCGAGCCGAAGCGGTGCATGGCCTCGCCATAAGGCATCACGGGGAAGTCGCCGAGGTCCACGCTCATGGTGCTGCGGAAGATGTCGGTGATCATGCCCTGGAACATGTCACGGATGTCCTGCTCCGACATGAACGAGGTCTCGATGTCGATCTGCGTGAATTCAGGCTGGCGGTCAGCGCGCAGGTCTTCGTCGCGAAAGCACTTGGTGATCTGGTAATAGCGGTCAAAGCCGGCCACCATCAGCAGCTGCTTGAACAGCTGCGGCGACTGCGGCAGCGCAAAAAAGTGGCCGTCGTGCACGCGGCTGGGCACCAGGTAGTCGCGCGCACCCTCGGGCGTGCTCTTGGTGAGCATGGGTGTCTCAATGTCCACGAAGCCGTGGGCATCGAGGAACTTGCGCACCCCCATGGCCACGCGGTAGCGCAGCATGAGGTTGTTCTGCATGTAGGGGCGGCGCAGGTCCAGCACGCGGTGCGTCAGGCGCGTGGTCTCGGAGAGGTTGTCGTCGTCGAGCTGGAAGGGGGGCGTGACGCTGGTGTTGAGCACCACCAGTTCATGGCACAGCACCTCGATCTTGCCGCTCTTGAGGTTGTTGTTCTCGGTGCCCTCGGGGCGCTTCCTGACCAGGCCCTTGACCTGGACGCAGAACTCGTTTCGCAGGTCCTCGGCAATGGCGAACATCTCGGCCCGATCGGGGTCGCAGACCACTTGCACATAGCCTTCGCGGTCGCGCAGGTCCACGAAGATCACGCCACCATGGTCGCGGCGGCGGTTGACCCAGCCGCACAGGGTCACGCTCTGGCCGAGCAGTTCATCGGTCACCAGACCGCAGTAGTGGGAACGCATTTGGGAAGCGGTGGAAACCTTGGACATAAACACTCGCAGTTGAGGCCCCGGATCAGGGGCCTGGAAGCCTTGGAAAGTTACTTGGGCTGGTCTGGGGTGCCGGGCGGCACGACCACGCCCATGGAGATCACGTAGGTGAGCGCCTCATCGACGGACATGGACAGCTCGATGCAATCGCTGCGTTTGAGCATCACGAAGTAGCCGCCGGTCGGGTTGGGGGTGGTGGGCACGTAGACGCTGAGGTACTCACCGTCCAGGTGCGACTCGATGCCACCGCCGGGCGTGCCCGTCTGAAAGGCAATGGTCCACACGCCGGGGCGCGGCCACTGGATCAGCAGCGCCTGGCGAAAGGCATTGCCGTTCTCGGAGAACAGGGTGTCCGAGACCTGCTTGACGCTGGAGTAGATGGACCGGACGATGGGGATGCGGCCGAGCAAGGAGTCCCACCAGGACACCAGCTTGCGGCCCAGGAAATTGCTGGCCACGGCGCCGATCACCAGCACGATGAGCAGCGCCAGCAACACACCAAAACCCGGAATATGGATGCCCAGCAAGCGGTCGGGATGCCAGGCCTCGGGCAGGATCTTCAGGGTCTGGTCCAGGCTGGTGACGACCCAGTTGAGCACCCAGATCGTGATGATCAGGGGCACCAGGACCAAGAGGCCCGCCAGCAGCCAGCGACGAACGGCGGCCATCACTCGGCCTTGGCCGGCGCCGCCGGGGGGGTGGTGCTGGTCGTGGAGGCCGACTCGGCCGGGGTGCTGGTGCTGCTGGACTCAGCTGCCGTGGTCGGGGCGCTGGTGCCGGAGGCCGCGCCGCCCGAACCACCGCGGAAATCGGTCACGTACCAGCCTGAACCCTTGAGCTGGAAGCCGGCCGCGGTGACCTGCTTGTGAAAGGTCGAGGCACCGCATTGCGGACACACCGACAGGGGTTCGTCGGAGATTTTCTGCAACACGTCCTTGGCATGGCCACAGGACTCACACTTGTAGGCGTAGATGGGCATGGTCGGATTGGTTGGTTGAGAAAATCACAAAACCCTCGATTATAGGAGGGCAAGTGATCTAGGACCGGCCCTCAGTGCATGCCCGCCAGCTTGTGGTGCGACCCGTGGTGGTTGGCGATGGCCTGGGGGCCGAGCGAGCCGATCAGCATGCCTGCCAGGCTGGCCAGTACCCCAGCCAGCTGTGCGGGGAAGACCTCACCGGCCGGTGTGAACAGCAGCAGGCTCCAGGTCAGCAAGCCCAGCACGATGGCAAAGAGCGCGCCCTGGGTGGTGGCCCTCTTCCAGTACAGGCCGAAGGCCAGGGGCACGAAGGCCCCCACCAAGGTGACCTGGTAGGCGCCGGAGACCATCTCATAGATGGAAGTGCCCTGCATCAGGATGGCATAGGCCAGCACGAAACCGCTGAAGACGAGCACGGTCACGCGCATGGCAAACAGTTCCTGCCGGTCTGACTGGTGCGGACGGAACTGGCGCCAGATGTTCTCGGTGAAGGTGACGCTGGGCGCCAGCAGCGTGGCCGAGGCACAGGACTTGATGGCCGATAACAGCGCTCCGAAGAACAGCACCTGCATGACAAAGGGCATTTTTTCCATCACCAGGGTGGGCAGGACCTTCTGCGGATCCTCGGCGATCAGGGCCTGGGCCTGCTCGGGCATGATGATGAGGGCGCTGACCACCAGGAACATGGGCACGAAGGCAAACAGGATGTAGAAGATCCCGCCGATCACCGGGCCGCGGGTGGCGGCGTAGGCGCTGTTGGCCGACATGACGCGCTGGAACACGTCCTGCTGGGGAATGGAGCCCAGCATGATGGTGATGGCCGCGGCGATGAAGAAGACGATGTCGTGAAAGTTAGGCTCGGGCCAGAACTTGAACATGTCCTGGCTGACGGCCAGCGCGATCACCTTGTCGGCCCCACCAGCTTCATGACCGGCAAAGACGGCCAGGATGCCCAAGCCCAGCACCAGGATGATCATCTGAAAGAAATCGGTCACGGCCACGGACCACATGCCGCCGAACAGCGTGTAGGCCAGGATGGAGACCACGCCGATGACCATGCCCACAGGCATGCTGATGACGCCGCCCGACAGCACATTGAACACCAGCCCCAAGGCGGTGACCTGTGCGGAGACCCAACCCAGGTAGCTGACCATGATGATGACCGAGCAGACCACCTCCACCGAGCGGCCGTAGCGCTCGCGGTAGTAGTCGCTGATGGTCAGCAGCGTCATGCGGTACAGGCGCGCCGCAAAGAAAAGACCCACCAGGATGAGGCAGCTGCCTGCGCCAAAAGGGTCTTCCACCACGCCGCCTAGGCCACTGTTGACGAACTTGGCGGGGATACCGAGCACCGTCTCCGAGCCAAACCAGGTGGCAAAGGTGGTGGTGATGATCATGACCAGGGGCAGGTGCCGCCCGGCGATGGCGAAATCGGCCGTGTTCTTGACCCGTTTGGCCGCGACCAGGCCGATGGCGATGGTCACCAACAGGTAGGCAAAGACAAGGGTAAGCAGCATGAAGGTATCTCCGCGCGAATCAGTCCATGAAGTTAGTAAAAGGGATTGAGGTGTGACCAGAGCAGCAGCACCAGCAGGCTGGCGACAAAGCCCAGGCCCAGGCATAAAAGAATTTGCAACAGTGCATTGGTGCGCCGCTGCTCGGCCAGGAGCTGCTCGATCTTCTGCGCATCCTGGCGGGGAGGTTGGCGCAGGAAGTCATGCAGCAGGCGCGGCAACTGCGGCAGCAGCTTGGCGTAATGGGGCGCCTCGGCCTTGAGCTGCGACCAGAACTTGGCGGGCCCCACCTGCTCGACCATCCATTTCTCCAGGAAGGGCTTGGCCGTGCTCCAGAGGTCCAGGTCGGGGTCGAGTTCGCGGCCCAGGCCCTCGATGTTGAGCAGCGTTTTCTGCAGCAGCACCAGCTGGGGCTGGATCTCGACCTGGAAGCGCCTGGAGGTCTGGAACAGGCGCATCAGCACCAGGCCGAGCGAGATTTCCTTCAGGGGGCGGTCGAAGTAAGGCTCGCAGCAGGCGCGGATGGCGGCCTCGAGCTCGTCAACCCGGGTCGCCGCAGGCACCCAGCCAGACTCGATGTGCAGCTCGGCGACACGCTTGTAGTCACGGCGGAAGAAGGCCGTGAAGTTCTGCGCCAGGTACTCTTTGTCGACCTCGTTGAGCGTGCCCACGATGCCGAAGTCCAGCGAGATATAGCGGCCGAAAGTGGCTGGGGCCACGCTGACCATGATGTTGCCCGGGTGCATGTCGGCGTGGAAAAAGCCATCGCGGAAAACCTGGGTGAAGAAGATGGTGAC
>CANGYC010000207.1 GCA_947457975.1 Comamonadaceae bacterium
AAAAAAGCCCCGCAGTGCGGGGCTTTTTCGTGGGCAATAGGGCCTTCAATCCATGGTGATCTTGGCGGCCTTGATGGCCTTGGTCCATTCGGCCGATTCACGCTCGAGCATGCGCGTCATGTCGGCCGCGGGCAGGAAGCGCACCTCGATGCCGGCGGTCTCTGCGCGCTGACGGGTTTCCGGCAGCTCGAGCGCGCGCTTGAGGTCGGCGCTGAGTTTTTGCAGCGCGGGAGCGGGTGTACCTGCCGGTGCATACAGAGCCACCCAGGCGTCCAGCTCAAAGCTCGACAAACCTGCCTCGGCCACCGTGGGCACGTTGGGCATACCGGGGTGGCGGGTCTTGCCAGTCACGGCCAGGGCCTTCAGCCTGCCGGTGTTGACGTGCTGCATCACGGAGGGCGGCGTGGTGATGAAGACCTGCACCTGGCCAGCCAGCACGTCGGCAATGGCCTGGCCCGAGCCTTTGTAGGGCACATGGGTCATTTCCACGCCGGTGTACTGCTTGAAGATCTCGGTGCCGATGTGCGCCACTGAGCCGTTGCCCTGCGAGGCATAGTTCAGCTTGCCCGGGTTGGCCTTGCCCCAGGCAATGAATTCACGCAGGTTGTTCACGGGCACCGAGGGGTGCACGGCAATCACGTTGGTGGCCACGGTCACCAGGCCCACGGGCGTGAGGTCCTTGAGGTCCCAGGGCATCTTGTCCATCAGGATGGGGTTGGCGATGTGGTAGCCCGAGTAGGACACCAGCAGCGTGTGCCCGTCCTTGGCCGCTTGGCGCCCCACCTGTGCATAGGCCAGGTTGCCACTGGCGCCGGGCCTGTTTTCGATCACCACCGATTGGCCCATCACCTTGGCCAGCGCATCGCCGGCCAGTCGAGCCGAGGTGTCCACCAGGCCGCCGGGCGGGTTGGGGACCACCAGGGTGATGGCTTTGCTGGGGAAGTTCTGTGCCCAGGCCGACAGGCTCAGGGGCAGCAGCAGAGCGGCCGCACCGAGGTGGCGGCGAAGATGATTCACAGAGGTTTTCATGGGTTTGTCTCCTTGGGGTTTCAGTTGAAAAAATCAGCGCATGCCGATGCGGGCATCGCCAAAAATGTGTTGGGCCTCGCGCGGCAGGCAGCGCCAGTACTGCGCCTGGGCACTTACCTGCCCGCCCAGGGCCGCAGCCGCCTGCCAGCCCCAGCGTGGCTGGTAGAGGAAGGCCCGCGCCAGGGCCACCAGGTCGGCGTCGCCGCGCTCGAGCACGGCCTCGGCCTGCGCCGGCTGGGTGATCAGGCCCACCGCAAAGGTGGGCAGGCCCGAGCGTTCGCGCACCACCCGGGCCAGCGGCACCTGGTAGTCGGGGCCCAGGGGAATCTTTTGCAGCGGCGACACGCCGCCTGAGGAAATATGCACAAACTGAGCGCCCAGCTGCTTCAGGCGCAGCGCCAGTTCGGCGGTCTCCTCCACGGTCCAGCCGCCTTCGACCCAGTCGGTGCCGGAGATGCGCATGCCCAGCGTTCCACCGAAGACGCGCCGCACATCGCCAAACACCTCCAGGGCCAGGCGGATGCGGTTCTCGAAGGAGCCGCCATAGGCGTCGCTGCGCTGGTTGGCCAGGGGCGAGAGGAACTGGTGCAGCAGGTAGCCGTGGGCGGCGTGCAATTCAATGGCGTCCAGGCCTAGGGCATCGGCGCGCTGCGCGGCGGCTACAAAGTCGCGCCGCACCTGGGCGATGTCCTCCAGGCTCATGGCACGCGGGGTGGGTTCGCTGGACAGGTGGGGCAGGGCGCTGGGGCCCCGGACCGGCCAGCCGCCTTCATCGGGCGCAATCAGCTCACCCCCGTTCCAGGGCGCGGCACTCGAGGCCTTGCGGCCGGCGTGGCTGAGCTGGATGCACACGGCCCCCGGGGGCGCCAGGCGCCGTGCCCGCCCCAGGTGCTCGCCCAGCGCGGCGGCGGTGGCATCGTTCCACAGCCCCAGGCAATGCGGGCTGATGCGGCCCTCGGGCGAGATGGCCGTGGCTTCCAGCGTGAGCATGGCGGCGCCGCTGTTGAGCAGCTGCGTCCAGTGCGAGAGATGCCAGTCGTTGGCCAGGCCATCGGTGCTGGCGTATTGGCACATGGGCGCCACCACTAGCCGGCTGCCCAGGGTCAGCGGCCCGCGCGGGGCCTCGAAGGTGAAGGGGGAAAAAAGCAGGCTCACAGATGACGGGGGAAGGCTTGGGGAAAACAGGCTGGCTTGGCCGACCGCTTGGAAGCGCTTGTCGGAATCATCGACATAATTGTCGCGTTTACTGACCAGCTACGCTGTCACCTATGCTTTTTCTCCTTTCGCCCGCCAAGTCTTTGGACTACGAATCGCCTCTGGCGGAGCTGGCCCACACCCAGCCGGCCTTCATACCGCGCTCGAGCGAGCTGATTGAGGTGCTTCGCCATAAGACGCCGCCACAGATCGCCGAGCTGATGGACCTGTCGGACAAGCTGGCGGCTCTGAACGTGGCCCGCTACCAGGCCTGGAGCCCCCGGTTCACCGCCAAGAACTCCCGCCAGGCCGTGCTGGCCTTCAATGGCGATGTGTACGAGGGCCTGGACGCGCGCAGCCTGAGCGCAGAGCAGCTGCAATGGGCCCAGGAGCGCGTCTGCATCTTGAGCGGCCTCTATGGCGTGCTCCGCCCCCTGGACTGGATGCAGCCCTACCGCCTGGAAATGGGCACGGCCCTGGCCACGGCCCAGGGCAAGAACCTCTACCAGTTCTGGGGCGACCAGATTGCCCAGTACCTCAACGAGCGTGCGGCCGGGCAGAAGACACCCGTGGTGGTGAACCTGGCCAGCGAGGAGTATTTCAAGGCCGTGGACCGCAAGGCTCTGCAGGTGCCTGTGGTCAGCTGCGTCTTCGAGGAACTCAAGGCCGGCAAGTACAAGATCATCAGCTTCATGGCCAAGCGTGCCCGCGGGCTGATGGTGCGCTACGCCATCGAGAGCCGTGCTGACAGCGTCAAGAAGCTCCAGGCCTTTGATCGCGAGGGCTATGCCTTCGCGCCCGAGGTCTCTGCGCCCGAGCGCTTGGTCTTTCGCCGCGCGCAGCCACAGGCTTGAGACCGACTGCGATTGGACACAATCCGCCCGCACCCTGCGGCCCTTGTGGGCGCAGGGCGCGCCATACTTGGGCCAGGCGCCACGATGCCGCGCCAGGAAACTGAACATGTCCGATGTCATGTCCGAGGAGCCCACGCCGGGTGTCCTGAAGTGGTTGCAGTCCCAGCGTGCTGCCGGCTTTGATTCGCTGGCCTTGTACCAGGCCCTGCGCGAGTCCGGCTGGGCCCATGAAGTGGCCTGCCGCATGGTGGGCCTGCAGCCGGCGCAGGTGAGCGAGCCGGCGGCTGGCAGCCATGCGCCCCATTCCACCGCCGATCGGCCTGTGCCCTGGCCCCCTGGGGCTGGCGAGCGCGCCCTGCTCGACGGCGGCGACCGGACCGTGCAGGCGCTGGCGGTCGTGCGCGAGCCCAACATCATCGTGCTGGCCGACCTCCTGAGCGCCGAGGAATGCGATGCGCTGGTGGAAGCCGCCCGGCCTCGTCTTTCTCGCTCGCTCACGGTCTCGGTCAAGACCGGCGGCGAGGAGGAAAACATCGACCGCACCAGCCAGGGCATGTTCTTTGAAC
Source organism: Comamonadaceae bacterium (assembly GCA_947457975.1). GTDB lineage: Bacteria > Pseudomonadota > Gammaproteobacteria > Burkholderiales > Burkholderiaceae_C > Polaromonas. The sequence goes on from CANGYC010000207.1 coordinate 3,644, forward strand.
GGGGCGAGAACGAATGCATTGCGCGCATCGAGGCGCGTCTGGCCCATCTGCTCGACTGGCCGGTGGAAAACGGCGAGGGCCTGCAGATCCTGCGCTATGGCCCGGGCGCCGAGTACAAGCCCCACTACGACTACTTCGACCCGCGCGAGCCCGGCACCAGCAGCATCTTGCAGCGCGGCGGCCAGCGCGTGGCCACGGTGGTGATGTACCTCAATGAACCCGAGGCCGGCGGCGCCACGGTGTTCCCGGAGGTGCAGCTCGAATGCCTGCCGCGCAAGGGCCACGCGGTGTTCTTCAACTACAGCCGCCCACATCCGTCGAGCCGATCGCTGCACGCCGGCGCCCCTGTGGTCCGGGGCGAGAAGTGGATCGCCACCAAATGGCTGCGCGAGGCACGCTTCGATTAGGCTGCCTGCCGCGCCAGCACGTCTGGCCACGCTGTGCGACCATACGCCCCGCCATGAACACGCCAGAACACTCCGAACTGGGCAAGTCTTCGGTCTACACCGACCAGTACGCCCCCGAACTGCTCTTTCCGATTCCGCGCGCAACCAAGCGGGCCGAGATCGGCGTGGGCGCGCAAGCGCCTTTCTTTGGCGCCGACCTGTGGACCGCCTTTGAACTGAGCTGGCTCAACCTGCGCGGCAAGCCCCAGGTGGCGCTGGCCCAGGTGGTGGTGCCCTGCGAGAGCCCCAACATCGTGGAGAGCAAGTCCTTCAAGCTGTATCTCAACAGCTTCAACAACACCCGCTTGGCCGAGCCCGCCGAGGTGCAGGCACGCCTGCAGGCCGACCTCACCGAGGCCGTCTGGCGCCAGCCTGGCGCTGCGCGGGCCGGCACCAGCGTGGGTGTGAAGCTGCTGCTGCCGGAGATG
>CANGYC010000208.1 GCA_947457975.1 Comamonadaceae bacterium
AGCGACGAACAGGACGAAGCCTGGCGCTGGGTCGAGCCGCTGCTGCATCACTGGCAGGGCCACGGGCGTGGTCTGCAGCCTTACGCCGCTGGATCCTGGGGACCGATTAGCGACGATCCTCTTGCTCGCTCAATCGAACCGCCCCATACCAGGCGCGCGTGACCGATCGGGTGTTGTCGCTGTCGGTCATGATCGCCACGCCGCGCAGCGCGCCGGGCGGCTCGCCAAAGGCACGCTCGTAATCGGCGCGCACATCGCGCTGGTAATCCAGCCAGCGCCCGAGGTTGGTCGCGCCGGACTCCACCACCACCTTGCGGATGCGGCTGGTACGCGGATTCGTGATCACCTCGCCCGGCGCGCGGCGGTTGCACCACACGTACATCAGCGTGGCGTAGGGCATCTCCTCGCCGGTCAGCGTGCGCGCGAGCTCGGACATCATCGATTCGGCCGGCGTGAAGCGAGAGCGATCGCCATCGAACACCAGCACGATGCGCGCGGGCGAATCGTCCAGATCGCGGCGGGACATATCGGCTTGCTGAATCAGCTGCGGCACCATCCAGGAAAAGCGCACAGCCCCTAGCGCATCAGGCGGCACATCCAGGCGCAGCCGCTTCATGCTGACCGACGCGCGGGCGACGGCCATCACGGCATCGCGGCCGTCCTTGTGCACGTGCACGAATTGGGTACGGGCCTTGCCCGGAAAGTTCAGAACCTCCCAGCCGGGCGCTGCCGGGCTGCTGCTGGACTGCGAGCTGCTCTCCGCCTCGGGAGAAGCCGCGTGGGGCGCAGGCCCCGAGGCGCAACCGGCCAGGCCTGCCGCAACCATCGCAGCGGCGAACCAGGCAGGGAGGGAGGCGAATCGGAACATCATGATTCAGGGTCCGCGCGATGGTAAGGCATCACCCCCAACTCGCTCTACCGCACAAACCCAACATGCCCATCGGCAGTTCGATACACGCCTCTGGGCAATTTCAGAGCCGCCACCTCAGAAAACATCTTGTTACAAATCAAGCACTTAGCGTGACGGCGCGCGCTCGACCTCTCTCGGCTGAGTTTGAAACACCCCGGGGGGTTTAATCCTCGCCAGAAAAAAGCCCCCGGACCTTGCGATCCGGAGGCTGAATCCACCAAAGAGGAGGTGGAGGAGACAATCTGTGCATGCCAAGCTGCCGGGGCGAACTCGCTATGCTCCGGCCCAGTATAGCGCGATCCCTGCTGCATCGCAGCAAGGTTGACACGAACCAGGAGTGAGTGATGGATTGCACAGTGAGTTGGACGGGCGCCACAGGCGCGCGCTCGGGTATGGGTTTCATCGCCGAGACCGGCAGTGGCCATGTGCTGATGATGGACGGCGCGCCCGACGCGGCCAAACCCGAGAACGGCGGCCAGAACCTGGCGCCGCGCCCCATGGAGACCGTGCTGGCCGGCACCGGGGGGTGCACCGCCTATGACGTGGTTTTGATCCTCAAACGCGGCCGCCACGATGTGCGGGCTTGCTCGGTGAAACTCACCTCTGAGCGTGCAGAGACCGACCCCAAGGTGTTCGTGAAGGTACACATGCATTTTTCCGTCACGGGCAAGGGCATCCCGGCCGCCGCCGTGGAGCGCGCCATTGCCATGAGCCACGAAAAATACTGCTCGGCCAGCATCATGCTGGGCAAGACCGCCGCCATCACCACCAGCTTCGAGCTGACCGAGGCCTGAGGCTACGCGTCAGATGTAGTGGGCGGTGGTCGTCATGACCTTGGCCGCTGCGCGCATGAGGCCCTTGACGGGCTCAGGCAAGGGCGCGGCACCCGCAGCCAACGCTTCGTTGGCGTGAGCGGCTTCATCGGCCTTCATTTGCGTGACGATGGCGCGTGAGGCGTGGTCGTCGGCGGGTAGGCGCTCCAGGTGGCTGTCCAGGTGGGCTTCCACCTGGCGCTCGGTCTCGACGACAAAGCCCAGGCTCACCGGATCACCCAAGCGCCCGGCCACCAAGCCCAGGCCAAAGGCACCGGCGTACCACAGCGGATTGAGCAAAGAGGGCCGGCTGCCCATGTCCTGCAGGCGCTGGTGGGTCCAGGCCAGATGGTCGGTTTCCTCTCGGGCCGCCGCCTCGAACTGGCGCCGCAGCTTCGGATCACGCGTGCCCAGGGCTTGCGCGGTGTACAGCGCCTGCGCGCAGACCTCGCCCACGTGATTGACCCGCATCAAGGCCGCCGCTTCACGCCGGTCCGCCGCGGCACGGGGCACGTCGGTGGCGTTGCCACCCGGGTTGGGGCGGCTGGCGCGCGGTGTGGCGAAGAGGGTGCGCAAGGCGCTGTCGAGGGCTCCGATGAGGGCATCCATAGTCGAAGCAGTTTACGCCTGCACCGCTCGGTCGCTTGAGGGGAGGCGAGAAACCAAATGAACACCAAACAACTCATCCATCCGATGGCTCGAAAAGAACGGCTGGGCAGGGGCTGTTGTCCCTGTGCAACGGAACAACCTCACAACGCGCAAATCCTTTGCGTGCGAAAAGTCCCTCTGCTTCAATAGCGGCAACTTCCGTAATGGAGGTCGGCCCCGGGGCTCGGTTGACTGTCGGTATCCAATCCAAACGCACCGGCGCCTCTTGTTTAACCTTGGAGAAACTTGCATGAAAAAAACCCTAGTTGCTTTGGCTGCCCTTGCAGCTACTAGTGCTTTCGCTCAATCGTCGGTCACCCTGTCGGGTAACCTGGACTTCGCCGCTGCCAGCATGACCGGCACCCAAGTCCACGCCAAAGGCACGACCGTGAGCACCGGCGTGGGCACCTCGTCCACCAGCGTGATCAACCTGATCGCTGAAGAAACCGTCAAAGGCGGCTTCAAGATCACCGCCAAGTACGGCCTGGATCCCCGTGGCCTGGCCAACGACAGCCTGGCTGTGACCAACAACACCACGTCTAGTGGCTCAACGGCCGTCTCTTGGGGCACGGGTCTGACCCTTAACGCTCCCGCCAACACCACCACCGGTCTGGCACGCGACGAAGCCTTCATCGGCATCTCCGGCGGCTTCGGTAACCTGCGCCTGGGCGCCCCCAACTCCATCGGCCTGAACAGCTTCCAAGTCGCTTCGCCCCTGGGCACCGGCGTGGGCTCTGGCTACACCGGCGGCAGCACGGCTTCCACCATGACGAACTCGTTCGTTCAGACCCGTTACAGCCGCTCGGTGCGCTATGACAGCCCCAGCTTCAACGGCATCACCCTGTCGGCCCTGTACGCTCCCGGCAACGACCTGGCTGTCCTGCGCGTCAGCAACGTCGCCGCGGCCGTCTTGATCCCCAACGCACGTCAAGCAACCGAGTTCGGTCTGCGCTACGCTGCCGGCCCGATGACGGTGTCCTACGCCTATGTGGCACAAGCCGCTCAGGCGAACCCCACCGGCTGGTACTCTGGCACCGCCCAAACCCTGGACAAGACCGCGGTCAGCATGCTGAACGCCAGCTACGTGATGGGTAACACCGCCCTGTCCGCTGGCTGGAACAACGGCGACCGCCTGGCCAGCTTCGGCGCCACCGACGCCACCGCAGTGGACACCAACGGCTATCGCCTGGGTATCCGCCACACCATGGGCAACATCGACCTGCTGGCTTCCTACACCCGCCAAACCGCCAACTCGGGCGGCACGACCGGGGCCCGTACCGACGTCACCGCCAAGGTGATCGGTCTGCGTGCTGACTACAACTTCAGCAAGACCGCTGCAGCCTACGTCGGCTATGAGAACTGGGACACCGGCGCTGCTTACTCCGAAGCCGCTGCCGCCTCCGCTCTGACCACCGGCACCCGCAAGATCGTGTCGATCGGTCTGCGCAAGTCCTTCTAATTTCATGCTGGCGAGAGCCAGCTGAGATCTAGAACAGAAAAACCCCGCTGTGGAAACACAGCGGGGTTTTTTATGGTGAAGGCGCATCAGCGATGCACATAAAAAAACCCACCGTGTTTCCACGGTGGGTTTTTTGTTTTCTAAACCTCAGCTAGCTTACGCCAGCGTGTGATTAGAAAGTGTGGCGTGCGCGAACCACGAAGCCGTTGCTGCCACCGACTTGGTCTTGCTTGAACAAGTCAGCGCCCAAGGTGGTGCGCTTGCTCAGGGAATAGTTCACGCCAACAGCTGTACGGCCGTCGAGGTTAGAAGCTTTTTTCTTGTCTTGGGTCATACCAGCCAACAAGGTGACAGCACCCATTGGAACGGTCAAGCCGAGACCTGTGATGTCAGCTGTTGTAGCGCCAGAAGCGTCTTCAGTCTTGGCATTGAACACAGAAACGTTGGCCACACCAAAGTTGTAGCTGGCGCCGATGGAAGTGCCTTGAGCTTTTGCGTCGGTGATGACAGTGGCATCAGTTGCACCGATGTTGACGCTGCCCTTGCTTTGCAGGAACTGAGCAGTCATTGGGCCTGCAGCGTATGTCACGTTCAAAACATTGCGCTCATTGGCACGAGCAGACACGGATGTGTTGTAGCCGACGCTGAAGCCGCTGATGGTAGGAGAT
>CANGYC010000209.1 GCA_947457975.1 Comamonadaceae bacterium
GCTGGGCCAGCCTTCACCCACCCTGAGCGGTGGCGAGGCCCAGCGCATCAAGCTGGTGACCGAGCTCTCCAAAGTGCGCGACGACATCACCCGCCGCGGCCAGAAGGCCCCGCACACCCTCTACGTACTGGACGAGCCCACCGTGGGCCTGCATATGGCCGACGTGGAAAAACTCATCCACGTGCTGCACCGCCTGGTGGACGCTGGCCACAGCGTGGTGGTGATCGAGCACGACCTTGACCTCATTGCCGAAGCCGACTGGGTGCTGGACCTGGGGCCAGGTGGCGGCGATGCAGGCGGGCGCGTGGTGGCATCCAGCGCGCCCGATGAATTGGTGCGGCTCAAAACTGCGACGGGGGTGGCGCTGGGGCCGGTGTTGGCGCGGGGGTGAGGGGCCCTTGTCCCTCAGTACCGGGCCCAATGATGGCTTCGAAGCGCTTTCTCGATCGACGCGGCGGCGTCATCGAGCCCATGACGCAGCAGCGCAATCCGGGCGGGCGTCATGCGGCTGTTGAGGCCTGCGATGGTCACCGCCCCGAAGACCTGTCCCAGGCTGTTCTTGAATGACTTGCCGAAGGCTGTGACGCCTGGTGTGATGCGGTTTCGGATCACCGCATAGCCCTGTGCCTGCGCCTCCTGCAAAGACGAACGCAGATCCGCCTGCGGGAAGCGCCACTCTTTCTCGATGGTTCCCATCACGGCGGCCAACACGTCCTCGATTTCTTCTGGATTCATGGCGGCCAAGATGGCCAGACCGCCTGCGCCCAGGCCCAGTGGACGCCGGCTGCCTGTTTGCAATGTCGAGACTCGCAAGGTGCCAGGGCCCTGCTGGAAGTCGATACAGACGGCCTCCAGACCACTGCGCTGGACCAGGTACACCGTCTCCGCAGACCCGGCGGCCAGGCGCTCCATCGCCGGGCGGCAGAGTTCGCGGACATCGAACTGCTGCGCCGCAACCAGACCGAGTTCATACGCCAAGGGGCCGATCACATAAGCGCGTCGGTCATCGAGTTGCATCGCCAGACGCTGCCGGACCAGCTGCGCCAAGAGACGATGCACTGTGCTGTTCGGAAGACCGGTGCGCTCAGCCAGCATCGTCAATGCAGCGCCCTTGCGGCCTGCTGTGGCCAGCAAGCGCAGCAAGGCCACCCCCCGCGGCAGCGGCCCCTCGTGCGTCAAATCTCCAGCCGGTACGGGGGGGTCGGTTTTCATTGATCGGAAATTATGGCGTGGGTCTGGGATGCCTTGCCAACCGTCCGATCCATGAGGCTCTTGCCTGAGCCCCCTCTACCGATGTGCGTGCTTATTGCTGGGGAATCCCCGCATCACGAACCACCTGCTTCCACTTGGTGATCTGGCCCTGCGCATAGCTCTTCATCTCCATGCCGCTGGCCGAAGGGCTGGCTAGGCCGCCGGTGCCCTCAAGCTGTTTGATCACGGCGGGGTCCGACAGGACCTTCACCACGGCGGTGCGGATTCGCTCTGCAACCGCTGGCGGCAGGCCTTTGGGTGCCGCCAGCGCTGTCCAGGAGGTCACTTCAAAACCCGTGATGGTGTCCCGAATGGGGGGCACGGCCGACAGGAATGGAGAGCGCTCGGCGGAGGTGACGCCTAAAGCGCGCAACTTGCCGCCCTCGACCTGGGCCTTGGTGACCGTGACCGAGTCGAACATGAGATCAACCCGACGAGCCAGCACATCCTGCAGTGGAGCGGCCCCGCCGCGGTAGGGGATGTGGTTGAGCTGCACGCCAGCCATCGCTTGCAACAACTCACCCGACAGATGCTGGGTCGAGCCAATGCCCACCGAGCTGTACGACACCGTGCCCGGTGCCGCCTTGGCCGCGCGCACGACGTCACTGACCGACTTGTACGGGCTGTCCTGAGCTGTGGCCAACACGAATGGGAAGCGGGTCAGCATCGAGATCCAGTCGAAGTCCTCGATCGGGTCGAAGGCGAGCGACTTGTACATGGCCGCAGACACGGCATGTCCGCCCGTCAGCAGGATGAGGGTGTAGCCGTCCGGGCGTGCACGGGCTACCGAGGCACTGGCGACATTGCCGCCAGCGCCCGTTCTCGCCTCGACCACGACCTGCTGACCAAACTCGCGTGAGAGCCCTTGCGCGACGATGCGGGCGATGGTGTCGGCGTTCCCGCCAGCGGCAAAGCCCTGAACGAGCGTGACGGGTTTGTCGGGGTAGCCTTGGGCAGCAGACAGCGTTGTGAAGGTGGCCAGAACAAAGGCTTTGAGGCGATGTCGAATCATGCGATCTCCTTGTGGGTGACTAATTTCACGGGGCTTGATTTCACTGATCGGCGCGCTTGTAGCCCGTGTCGGCGCCAAAGAGGGTGTGTCGCTGCGACCAGTCGCGCGTCTTGTCCCATAGGGCCAGGACGGACGGCGCCTCGTCTACGAACTGTTGCATGCGCACCGCGTCATGGCAGGTGCGCGCGGTCAGCTCAAGACGGTGCCCCGAAGGGTCGAAGAAGTAGATGGAGGTGATGAAATCGTCGTGGTTGGTGGGGCCGACCACATTCAGACCCTTGGCTTCCAGGTCCTGCTTGGCTTGCATCAGCGTCGGAACATCCTTGACCTCGAAAGCGAAGTGCTGGATCCAGCCGGGCGTCTTCTGGTCGCGTCCAGACGGCTCGCCTTCGTCCTGGGGGCACTCGAAGAAGGCAATGTTGCTGCCGTCTTCCATCTCCAAGAAGATGTGGACGTGCGGGCTGTACTTCCCCGTAGAAGGGACATGGTCCTCGCCCATCGCATGGGTGAACTTCAGGCCCAGGACCTGCGTGTAGAAATCCACAGTTTCCCGGGCGTCTCGGCAGCGGAAGGCCGCGTGGTGCAGTTTCTTGCAAAGCATGTCGTCTCCTATTGAATGCGGGGGAGCGTCGTGAGGTCGTTGGGCAGCAGGATACGGGACTCTTGCTTGACCAGCATGGCGGCCTCAGCCTTTTGCCACCAGGTTGTCGATGGCGCCGAAGATGGAAGAGCCATTGGCATCGACCATGTCAATGCGCACGCGGTCGCCGAATTTCAGCCATGGCGTGGTGGCCTTGCCGTCGCGCAGTTCTTCATCGGCCCGCACTTCCGCCAGGCAGGCATAGCCTGTTTCCTTGTCCAAGTTGGACACCGCGCCGGCGCCGATGATGGTGCCCGCACTGAGCGACCGGGTGCGCGCTGCGTGGGCGATGAGCGTCGGGTAGGTGAAGAACATGTCTCGTCCGGTGTTGGCGCAGCCCATGGGCCGGTCATTGATGAACGACAGGATGGGGCGATCGAGCTTCTCGCCGTCCCAGGCCACACCGACCTCGTCGGGCGTGACCGCCACCGGCGAGAAGGAACTGGTGGGTTTGGCCTGCATGAAACCGAAGCCCTTGGGCAACTCGCTGCGGGTGAGGGTGCGCAGGGTGTAGTCGTTCAGCAGCATCAACAGCTTGATGTGTTTACCCGCCTCGCTGGCGGGCGTGCCCATCGGCACGTCATCGACCACCACGGCCAGTTCGGCCTCGTAGTCCAGACCGAGTGATTCGTCGGGAATCAGCATGGGCTCCCGCGGACCAATGAAACGGTCAGACAGACCCTGGTACATCAGCGGCTCCGTCTTGTAGTTGGGGGGCATTTCCGCGCCGCGGGCCTTGCGCGCTTTTTCCATGTGGTGCAGGTACACCGAGCCGTCCAGGAACTGGAAGGCGCGCGGAAAGGGGCTGGCCAGTGTGTCGGCATCGACCGGGAAGGCGCCGACAGCATCCTGGCGATTGAGCTGGTCCGACACCTCCTGCAGGGGAGCGCGAACGCTGTCCCAACGCTCGATGGCTTCTTGCATGGTCTGGGCGATGTGGGGCACCTGGACGGCGTGGGTCAGCCCCTGGTTGACAACGATGAGAATGCCGTCGCGGCTCGCGCTCTTGAGGCTGGCGAGTTTCATGGGGATTTACTCCTTGGATTGATGCACCTTGATTCTGGATGCCCCAAGAACGGCTGCGCCCCAATTTCCATCGAATGGAAATGAGATGGATCCGGAATGAGGGCACGTGCCTGATGGCGCAGTCGTGGGCTTCAAACCCGCCCAGCCCCACGCCTGATCTCCCGCAGCATGAACAGGTAGAGCCCTTCCACCTTCTCGCGCGCCCAGGGGGTTTTGCGCAGGAACTTGAGGCTGGAGTTCACGCTGGGCTCGTGCGTGAAGCAGCGCACGGGAATGCGCTGGCCCAGCTCGTCCCAGCCGTAGTGCGCCTGGAGCGCAAGCACCATGGCCTCAAGGGTGAGGCCGTGCAGCGGGTTGCGCGGCTGTTCAGGCGCTTCTGAGGGTTTGGGCGAGTCGGGCATGGCCCGATTGTGGCTGCTGCCTGCGCTGCTAGACGCGGCGCGCCAGCACCACGGCGGCGGCTGAGCCGGCGCCCACCGTGGCGCACCACAGCCGCAGCAGCGCGGGCCGGCCTGCGCCTGCCAGCGCGGCGGCTTCGTCGCGGTGGTGGCATTCGTCGGCCTGGCA
>CANGYC010000210.1 GCA_947457975.1 Comamonadaceae bacterium
GATGATCACCTGCACGCCCGCGCGCACCAGCTGCGCCGCAATGTCGGCCTGCAGGTCGGAAAAGCCGATCGCGCAGTCGGGCTTGAGCGCCAGGATCTTGTCGATCTTGGCGCTCAGGAAGGCACTCACCCGAGGCTTGTCCCGCCGCGCCTCGGGCGGACGCACCGTGTAGCCCGACACCCCCACGATGCGGTGCTGCTGACCAAGCAGGTACAGCCACTCGGTGGACTCCTCGGTGAGGCAGACGATGCGTTGGGGGGTCATATGGGATTCAACGGTCGCGATAAAACCAAGTCACGAACACACCGCGCCTGGGCGCGTTGTAACCAAAGGCTGTCTGGTATTGCCGGTCCGTCACGTTTTCCAAGGAGACCCTGATCGTGGAGCGAGTGTCGAGCGCATAGGCAGCTCCGAGGTCCAGGATGGCATATGGCTGAAGCACCTGCGAGGTGAAGTCGCTGTCTCGACGGTGGCTCTGGTAGCTCACGCGGGCCGACAGCTGAACGGCTTTCACGGGATGCACCACGTTAAAGCTGGCTGCGCGCTTGGCGCGACGGGCCAGCTGCCTGCCGGTCTCCAGATTGATCGGGTCTTGAAGCGTCAGACTGCCTGCGACGGTGGTTCGTCCCAGAAGCATGTTGGCAGACATCTCGACGCCATGATTCTCGGCAGGAAGGTTCGTCAAACGATCAGATCGGTCATAGGCAATCATGTTTTCTATGTCAGCCTGGAAATAACTCAGCTTGAAACGGTTAGAGGCTTGCCGGTAAACAAGACCGAGTTCCCGTTGCTGAAACAGCTCATTCATCAGTACGACTGGAGCGGCAGCCGCCCTCTCGCCCACGCTTGGCGCCCTGAATCCTGTGGACGCGCTGCCAGTCAAGCTCCAGGCCGGCGTGAGGCGGTAGGCCACTCCCACGAGAGACGACACTTTGTTGTCCTTTTCAGTGGTGTTTTCCTTGAGATTGCGGGTGGACAGACGATCGGTTCTCAGGTTCAGTTGCAAGCTCCAGCGATCGAGGTCACGACTGAGACCTGCGAACAGGCCCAGGTTATCCTTTTCGAAGCGGTAGCCACTGACCCTGGCATCCGTAGTGAATTTTTCATTCAACACATCTGCGCCGAGAAGCACGCTGATCGCGTCGGTCAGGACGATGCGGTTGTCCCAGCGGACAGACATCTGCTCGCTTTGTGCAAGTCCAAAGGCATAGTCATCCGTTCTCAGCAGCCCGTTTTGCCGATCTGCTATTTTCTGGCGGTTCTGGCTCAAGGCCAGATCGCTGTACCAACGTGATGAGAACTTGGAATTCAAGACCAGCCGCACAAGGTCGGTGGTCCTCTCCATTCGGTGGATGTTGGCAGGGTTACCAGGAGACCAGCCGTCGTTGTCCTTGTCATCGTCATAGTCAACCTTAGAGTCCAAGCGCGACAGGCTCAGCTTGAGCTTGTGGTCCGATGCCAGCGCATAGCCGACATCCAATGCATAGTTGTCGATCACGGACTGATCGAGGTCAGAATTGGCCCGAGGTTTCTGGGCGGTGTTCATGGACGAAAGCCGTGCAGAACGCTCTTGTCCTAAGCGCAGCGAGAATTCAAGGTCACCGAGTTTTCGGGTAAAGCCAGTCTGCAGACTCAGCCTATCTCGGCTGCCCAAGCCCACTTGGGCGTATTGGCCCTCGGTCTTGCGGGTGATGATCTGAATCACGCCACCATTGGCAGCGCCGCCGTAAAGTGCAGTGGCATCCCCCCGCAGCACTTCTATCCGTTCGATGATGGCCATGGGCAGGTCCAGGGCGAGCAAGCTGTCGATACCGTCGGTCGGTGCGCGCTGACCATCGACCAGAACCACCACGTTGACGCTGTTGTGCCCCCTCAAAAAGAAGGATGTCGTGGTTCCAGGGCCACCATTGCGGCCAAACTCAACACCGGAAAGACCGCGCAAGGCATCGGCCAGCGAAGCCGGTTGTAGGCGCTCAATGTCTTGACGCGTCAGCACATCCAAGGAGGCCACTACGTTCGAATGCGGCGTGACAAAGCGGTTGGCCGTCACGACCACCTCACTCAGTTCAACGCGCGATACATCAGCTCGAACGGCCGTGACATAGGAAAAGACCAAACCCAGCACGGCCAGGCGCGCAGGCGTGAACGAGAACTTCATAAAAAGTACCCACAACAAGAACCCTCACCGCCTTCCCCGACAGTGCATGGGCGTCACGGACGCATCACCTGAAGGCAGCGCATCCACCGTGTTGGCCGGTATCCGGGCTGACGAAGCGACCTTCCTCGCCTTCCCAAGCGCTTGTTCAAGGCACTCAGTGGCTGATGGAGGAAAGCGGAAATCGCGTTCGGGCCAAGGCCCGAACATGACTCGTTCGTCTTACCGTTGCGGGGGCAGCGCAGGTTGGGCGGAGGGCGCCGGCGAAGACATGCATCGCCTGGCCCCGGGAGCCGTCCTGCTTCCCGTTGAACTGCAGTGTGTGAACCACACCGCGAGCACCAACGACCAGGATTCTACGCAGCCGTCTTTCTCTAACCCTACAATGTTTTGGTCATGGCAGAGCAACCCAGCATTGACCAGCTCGTAGACCGCGTGGAGCGGCTATTGCTGCGCTATGAAGAATTGCAGCGCACCAATGCCCTGCTCACCGAGCAGATGCAGGCCCTCACCCAGGAACGCGACTCGCTCAAATCCCGCCTGAATGCCGCCCGCGCACGGGTGGACGCCTTGCTGCAGCGCCTGCCGGAATCGGCTGCACCCAGCAAGGCCTCGGACCCGACCCCGGACGCCTCCACATGAAGCAACTCGAAGTGCAGATCATGGGCCAGAGCTACCTGCTCGGTTGCCCTGAGGGTGGGGAAGAGCGCCTGCAGCTGGCTGTGCAGAAGGTCGATGAGGCCATGTGCAAAATCCGCGATGCCGGCAAGCTCAAGGCCCGTGACCGCATCGCCGTGCTGGCGGCCCTGAACCTGGCCTTCGAGTTGAGTGAACGCGGCACCGCATCTGCCGCCCAAGGCCAGGGGCCTGCAAGCCCGACATCCCCGAGCACCCCGATGCCCCAGGCTCTGCAAGGCCTGATCAGCCGCCTTGACAACGCCTTGGCAGGCGACGGCCAGCTGCTCTGAACCGCAGCCAACGGCCTGGACCACCGTCCTGGCCAGGCTCTGCAAGCCCCTGTGACAGCACACGCCAGGCCCCGCGCCGCGGCCTACAATGCAAGCGTCTGCGGATCGCATTGGGCTTTATATTTCCTTGAACCAATGCTCTTTGAGCCCGGGCTTGGTACATCGTCTGGCTGGTGTGATCGTCTCGCGTCAGACGAACCCGAAGCCTTTCTGCCCTCGCCCACCTGAACCCCGGTTCAGGATGCCGGTCCAGTGGTACCCGCAGACACCTTTTTCTTGGGCGTTCACGCCCTTCAACCAGAACAACAACGATGACGCTTGAACCCCTTCTCCTGGTGGAATTGGTTGCATTGGGCTTGGCCACCGGCCTGCTGGCCGGCCTGCTGGGCATTGGCGGTGGCATGGTGATGGTGCCCTTCCTCACCGTGATCCTGTCCTCTCGGGGCGCCGCCCCAGACCTTGCCGTGAAAATGGCGATTGCCACCTCCATGGCCACCATCATCTTCACCTCGGTCTCCAGTGTGCGCGCGCACCACAAGCGCGGCGCCGTGCGCTGGGACATCGTCAAGCGCCTGGCCCCGGGCATCGTGCTCGGTAGCCTGATCAGCAGCATGGGCGTGTTCGCCTTGCTCAAGGGCAGCTACCTGGCCATCTTCTTCGGCCTGTTTGTGGGCTTTTCTGCCACGCAGATGTTCATCGACAAGAAGCCCAAGCCCAGCCGCCAGATGCCAGGGACCGGCGGGCAATTGGCGGCTGGCGGCTTCATCGGTTTTCTCTCCGGGCTGGTGGGCGCAGGCGGGGGCTTCGTCAGCGTGCCCTTCATGACCTGGTGCAACGTGAGCATCCACAACGCGGTGGCCACCTCGGCCGCGCTGGGCTTTCCGATCGCTGTGGCCAATGTGGCCGGCTACATCTTCAGTGGCCAGGGCGTGCAGAACCTGCCTGAGGGCGCCTTCGGCTACATCTGGTTGCCGGCTCTGGTGGTGATTGCCATCTGCAGCGTCTTCATGGCCCCCATAGGCGCCAAGGCGGCGCACAACCTGCCCGTGGGCAAGCTCAAGAAGGTGTTTGCCACCGTGCTCTATCTGCTCTCGGCCTACATGCTCTGGAAGGGGCTCACCTCCCTTTGAGGCACGAGCCCATAGGGGCTGATGCCAGCACAGCAGACCTCAGCCCTTCAGCGGTCTCAACAAGACCACTTGAATCGAACGCTGCCTTGACGAGCGCGATGTCCTCGAAACACCTGATCGTGACCACCGGGCCTGCGAATTTGTGCATGCCGCCGAAGTAAGTGCGACACGCTGAACACGCCCTGGGAAGGCTCTCCTGGCCACGATCTCGATTTCAGAGGGCGAATCC
>CANGYC010000211.1 GCA_947457975.1 Comamonadaceae bacterium
CCCTGCCCGAGGACAGCGCGCGCAACGACAACTTCCGCGTCAAGCGCTACGTGGCCAAGTACACCATCAACCCCGCCATTGCACATGGCATCTCGCACGAGGTGGGCTCCATCGAAGTGGGCAAGTGGGCCGACCTGGTGGTCTGGCGCCCGGCGTTTTTTGGCATCAAGCCCTCGCTCATTCTCAAGGGCGGCTTCATCGCGCACGCCGCCATGGGCGACCCGAATGCCTCCATACCCACCCCCCAGCCCGTGCACTACCGGCCCATGTTCGGCAGCTACGGCGGTGCGCTGGCGCGGGGCTCGCTCACCTTTGTGTCGAAGTCGGCGCTGGCCGCCGGCGTGAAGCAGCGCTACGGCCTGGCCAAGACGCTCTCTGCGGTGCAGGGCATCCGCCAGGTGCGCAAGCAGCACATGGTGCACAACAGCTACCTGCCCGCCATGGAGATCGACCCGCAAACCTACCTGGTGCGCGCCGACGGGCAACTGCTCACCTGCGAGCCGGCCAAAAGCCTGCCCATGGCGCAGCGCTACTTCCTGTTCTGAGCCGGCTGGTCTAATTGCGGCATGCTTGAAATCTCCAAACTCATCTCCCAGGGCGCGGGCCTTGCGCCCGTGCTGCTCAAACGTGCGGCCAGCGTCGAACTCGACTGGGACGTGCGCCAGAAAAGCCGCTTTGACGCCCTCGACTCCACGGGCCGCCGCCTGGGCGTGTTTTTGCCGCGTGGCACGCTGGTGCGCGGTGGCGACGTGCTGGTGGCCGCCGACGGCTCGCTCATCCGCGTGATCGCTGCCCCTCAGGCGGTGCTGCGCATCACCCCCTGCCCCCAGCACGGCACGCCGTTTGATCTGGTGCGCGCGGCCTACCACCTGGGCAACCGGCATGTGCAGATCGAATTGAAGCCCGACCACCTGAAGATCGAGCCCGACCACGTGCTGGCCGACATGCTGCGCGCCATGCACCTGATCGTGAACGAAGCGAGCGAAGGCTTCGAACCCGAAGGCGGGGCCTATGCCGCCGGCGGGCACAGCCACGGCCACTCGCATGATCACTCTCATGGCCACGACCATGCACATGATCATTCGCACGGTCATTCTCACAGCCATGATCACGAGCACGACCACAGGCACAGCCATGGGCCCGCGCACGGGGCAGGCCATGTGCACGGCCCCGGCTGCGGGCACGACCACTCGAAGTGAACACGGCCGCGCCCGCCCTCTCCGCCCTGCCGGCCGCGAGCCTGCTCAGGCTCATCTGGCTGGCCTCGCCTGCGCTGCCCGTGGGCGGTTTTTCATATTCCGAAGGCCTGGAGGCGGCGGTGGATGCGGGCCTCGTGAGCAACGAAGCCGAGGCTGCTGACTGGCTGGTGGCCCAGCTGCAGCTGGGCCAGGCGCGCAGCGACCTGGCCGTGCTGGCCCAGGCCGTGACCGCCTGGCGTGAGGCCAACCTGGAGCGCATCCGCCAGCTCAACGACTGGGTGCTACACACGCGCGAAACCAGCGAGCTGCGCCTGCAAAGCGAGCAGATGGGCCGCTCCCTGGTGGAGTGGCTGCGCCATGATGAAGCCGCCGCCTCCTTGCCCCTGGCCGAGTGCGCGGCCCTGCCCCCCACCTACCCGGTGGCCCTGGCGCTGGCAGCCTCCAGCTCCGATGCCACGCCGCGCGACATTGCGCTGGCCTGCGCCTTCGGTTGGGCCGAGAACATGATGCAGGCCGCCATCAAGGCCGTGCCCCTGGGCCAGAGCGCGGGCCAGCGCATCCTGGCGCGCCTGGCCCAGGCCATTCCCCCTGCCGTGGAGCACGCCCTGTCGCTGGCCGACGGCGAGCGACAGGCCTTCACCCCCATGCTGGCCATCCTCTCGTGCCAGCATGAGGTTCAGTATTCACGCCTCTTCCGTTCCTGACACCATGACTCTGCACCACATTCCTCGCCGCACCAAGAAACTGCCGCCCCTGCGCGTGGGCATAGGCGGGCCCGTCGGCTCCGGCAAGACCACCCTGCTGGAAATGCTGTGCAAAGCCATGCGCGAAAAGTACGACCTGGTGGCGATTACCAACGACATTTACACCAAGGAAGACCAGCGCCTGCTCACCGTGAGCGGCGCGCTGGAGGCCGAGCGCATCATGGGCGTAGAAACCGGCGGCTGCCCGCACACCGCCATTCGGGAAGACGCCTCCATCAACCTCGAGGCCATCGACCGCATGCTGGTGCAGTTCCCCGAAGCCGATGTGGTGTTCGTGGAAAGCGGCGGCGACAACCTGGCCGCCACCTTCAGCCCTGAGCTCAGCGACCTGACCATCTACGTGATTGACGTGGCCGCCGGCGAGAAGATCCCGCGCAAGGGCGGCCCCGGCATCACCAAGAGCGACCTGTTCGTCATCAACAAGACCGACCTGGCGCCGCACGTGGGGGCAGACCTCGCCGTGATGGAGGCCGACACCGTGCGCATGCGCACCACAGCGCGCGGCCTCAAGCCCTTTGTGATGACCAACCTCAAAACGCAAAGCGGCCTGGATGAGGTGGTGAATTTCATCGAGACGCGCGGCCTGCTGCAGCCCGGCTGAGCCCGCCGCACGGGCTGGTGCCCACACACGGTGGCGCCAACACACGGTGGCGCCTCTTGCCACCTGTCACTTGCCCAGCCGGACCATCCCCCAGGCAGGCCGCGCCATCATGGGGCATGGCCTTCCAAACCGCTGAATTCAAGCCCGAGCGCGAGCCGCTGCGCCTGAGCCCGGTGGAGAGCACGCTGCTCATCCCGCTGGCCGCGCGGGCCCACGGCGACAGGCTTTTCCCGGCCATGGCCGTGCACGACGCCTGCGCCGCCGCTGCGCTGGCCCGCATTCAGGCAGAGGTGGGCTGTTTTCTGCAAGACAGGCTCAGTGTGTACGGGGTGCTGTCACGCACGCGGCTCATCCGTGCGCTGGCGCAAGACTTCTTCATGCGCCACCCCCAAGGCTGGGGCGTGAACCTGGGCTGCGGCCTCTCGGCCTACTTCCAGTGGCTGGACAAGGGCCGCAACCATTGGCTGGACGCCGACCTGCCGCACGTGATGCAGCTGCGCCATGAGCTGCTGCCCCTGCTCGGGCCGCGACACCACCAGGCCAGCGTGGACCTGCGCACCCCCCACTGGTGGAAGGCACTTGGCCTGCCCCGGGGCACGCACGGCCGCCCGGTGCTGCTCATCCTGGAGGGTGTGCTCATGTACTTCAAGGCCGACGAGGTGGAGGCCGTGCTGCGCGAGTTCGCCACCCACGCGCCGCCAGGCTCGGAACTGGTGTGCGACACCCTGAGCTGGATGGCCATGGGCTCGGCCGCGCACCACCCCTCGGTGTGCCACACCCACGCCCAGTTCCACTGGGGCCCAAGGTGTCTCGCCGACTTCACGCGCGCACACCCGCGCCTGCGCCTCAAAGCCGAGCACCCCGTGCTCGACGGCTACCACCCCGCCTCGGCCTGGATGTGCGCCGCCTTCCGGGCCGTGTGGGGCGTGCCGGTGTACGGGCTGGTGCAGCTCGCGCTGAAGGACTGAAGCTCCCTCAGGCCGCGCGGTAAACTACGCTGCCACAGGAAGCTTGGGTGAGTGGTTTAAACCAGCAGTCTTGAAAACTGCCGATGGGGTGACCCATCCGTGAGTTCGAATCTCACAGCTTCCGCCAGAACACAACTGCCCACACAGAACCACGTTCTTCAGGGGCAAGTGCAGCGTTCAGGCTTGCTCGTGTCCTTCGCGCTCATACCAGTTCAAAGGAAACCAGGATTGTTCGGATTCCTGGTTCACCCGAGGCAGTCACCCAGTACGCCGGACTGCAGATTCGGCGCCAAACCACTTGCTGGAAGCTGGCGCCTCCTTCAACACAGACAACGCAACCCGCCGACCTTCGCTCACCGCTGGAGAGTGAGAACGTGCTTCGTTTTCGTTCAATGCCCAGGTCATGAAGAAACCTTTGATCGGTGCCCATGACAGGCGGCTGTTGTCGGTCAATCGGGCTACGGCACAGGCGGGCACGACGGTGTGGGCGAGCTCAAGTTCGGCCACGTCCATGCAGAGCTCCAGGGTGTCAACCTGCAGCGCCATTTTGAAGCTCATCCCAAGCCTTGAGAGCGAGTTCTCCGTCAGCATCCGAATCGTGTTGGGGCGACCTGGCAGCACGAGCGGCAGGCCATCCAGCCGCTGGAGCGGTACCGTCTCCTCAGGCTGCAACTTTGAACTTGCAGGGCCCACCAACACCAAGGGCTCGCGCACCAGTGGAGTCTGTGTGTAGCCAAGGGCCGGGCTGGTCGCGAAGGGCACGATGCACAGGTCCAGCAAGCCTGCAAGCATGTGGTCACGCAGCACATGGCTCACGCCCTCGTGAACGCGTAGATTGACACCAGGGCTCTGAGTGAGCATTCGCTGGATAAAGCTTGACGTGAACACATGGTGCCAAGACGGCGGTATGCCGATGGCCAGCTGTCCACGTGTTTGACC
>CANGYC010000212.1 GCA_947457975.1 Comamonadaceae bacterium
CAACACCTACCCCGGCAAGAAAAAGCTCATTCTTTCGGGCTTCCACGAGTGCGCGCTGGCGGCCTTTGCGGCGGCGGCCATCATCTTCCCGGACAAGGGCAAGATTCACCTGCAGTACACCACCACCAGCCCCAAGCTGCACAAGGTGCTGGGCGTGGAGTCGCCGGTGTTCGACTAAGCGTGAAGGGCTCCGGCCCTGCCTGTTACCGAAGCCCGCCTCCGGCGGGCTTTTTTCATGGCTCAGGTCAGCGGCACCCGCAGCATGGCCTGCGGCGCATGGCCATGGCACAGCGGCCCGTGGCCGTGGCCGGTCTGCACC
Source organism: Comamonadaceae bacterium (assembly GCA_947457975.1). Taxonomy (GTDB): domain Bacteria; phylum Pseudomonadota; class Gammaproteobacteria; order Burkholderiales; family Burkholderiaceae_C; genus Polaromonas. Next base: position 320 of record CANGYC010000212.1, read on the forward strand.
GGGGCACCCGCGCGGATGGCGTCCAGGATGTAGCTGCGCGCCTGCTGCACCGCCTCGCGCAGGGGCCAGCCCTGGGCCAGGAAGGCGGCGATGGCCGAGGACAGGGTGCAACCCGTGCCATGCACATTGCGGCTGTGAATGCGCTCGGAGCGCAGGTGCAGCCAGGGCTCACCAGGCTCGGCCAGCACGTCCATAACCACCTCGCCCGGCAGGTGCCCACCCTTGAGCAGCACGGCGCGTGCGCCTTGCGCCAGCAGGTTGGCCGCGGCGGGCTCCAGGGCATCCATATCGGCCAGGGGCCGACCTAGCAGCAGCGCCGCTTCGTCGAGGTTGGGCGTGATCACACTGGCGCGCGGGAACAGCTCCTCGCGCAGCACGCGCACGGTGGCCTCCTCGATCAAGCGGTCACCGCTGGTGGCCACCATCACCGGGTCCAGCACCACGTTCTTCAAGCCGTAATGGTCGATGGCCCAGGCCACCACGCGCACGATCTCGGGCGCATGCAGCATGCCGATCTTCACAGCGTCGACACCGATGTCGTCAAGCACGGCCTGTAGCTGGGCCTTGAGGAACTCGGGCGGCACCGCATGGATGCCACTCACACCCCGGGTGTTTTGCGCGGTGAGCGCGGTGATGGCGGTCATGCCGTAGCAGCCGAGCGCGCTGAAGGTCTTGAGGTCAGCCTGGATGCCGGCACCACCACCGCTGTCGGAGCCGGCAATCGACAGGACACGGGCATAGCGGTGCGTGGCGCGCGGAAGGAGGTCGTGCGAGGTCATGGCCAAATTATCGGGGGGCCCTGGCCATGCCTCACAGCAGCCGGGCCTCGGTGGAGATGTGCTGTAATTCAAGCCGGATGAAACAGGGGTGTCCGGCACGCGGCCGGGCTGAGATCAGACCCTCGACCCGATCCAGATCATGCTGGCGTGGGAAGTTTCTGCAAGCGCCCGGCGTCACCGCCCACCGGCCGTCTGTTTTGTCCCCACGACAACACCCGATGGAACCCGTGAACGCTTCTGCCACCCCCCAACACATGCTGATCCTCGGCGCTGGCCTCATGGGCCGGCTGCTGGCGCTGGCCTTGGCCCGGCAGGGGCACCGCGTCGAGGTGCACGAGGCCGGACCGGCCGATGCCTCAGGGGCCGCGGCGCGGGCGGCGGCCGCCATGCTGGCGCCGCTGGCCGAATCGGCTGTGACCGAACTGAACGTGGTGCGCATGGGGCAGTACAGCCTGCCCCGCTGGGCGCAGCTCATCGGCAGCCTGGCGCAGCCCGTCTTTTTCCAGCACCAGGGCACGCTCATCGTCTGGCACCGCCAGGATGCCCCCGAGGCCGAGCGCCTGCACCAGCACCTGGCGCGCACTGCAAGGCTCATGCCCGAGCTGCCTGCCGCCCAGCCGCTCGATGCGGCCCGGCTGGGGCACATTGAGCCGGCGCTGGCCGGGCGCTTCAACCAGGGCCTGTTCCTACCGGGCGAAGGTCAGCTGGACAACCGCCAGCTGCTCGAAGCACTGCGCCATGAACTCGAGCGCGCCGGGGTGGAGCTTCACTGGCACAGCGCGCGCAGCCCCGAAGCCTGGCAACCGGGGCGGCCCGGACAGCCCGACTGGCTGCTCGACTGCCGGGGCCTGGGCGCGCAGCCCGACTGGCGGCAGGTGCGCGGGGTGCGCGGCGAGGTGGTGCGCCTGCACGCCCCCGAGGTGAGCCTTAAGCGCCCCACCCGGCTGGTGCATCCGCGCTACCCGCTGTACATCGCGCCCAAGGAAAACCATGTCTTCGTGATCGGCGCCACTGAGATCGAGTCCGAGGACCGCTCGCCCGCCAGCGTGCGTTCGGCCCTGGAGCTGCTGAGCGCCGCTTATTCGGTGCACAGCGGCTTTGCCGAGGCGCGCCTCTTGGAAATTTCCACGCAGTTGCGCCCCACCCTGCCCGACAACCTGCCGGCCGTGCGCTGGCAGGGCGAGCGGCGCCTTCAGGTCAATGGTTTGTACCGCCACGGCTTCCTGATCGCCCCGGCCCTGCTGGATGTGGTGCTGGAACTGCTCGAGGCCAGTGACAGCCCCCTGGCTCGCCGCTTGGGCCTGAACATCGAACAAGGGGCGGCCATGGCCGCTTGAGCAGGGCATGCAAGTTCACATCAATCAATGTCCCCATGAACTGCCCGACAGTGCCACCCTGGCCGAGGCCCTGGCCGCCGGGGGCTTCAAGCCGCCCTTCGCGGCTGCGGTCAACCTGCAGTTCATTCCCAAGACCCATTACGCAGTCACCCTGCTTGCCCCCGGCGACCAGGTGGAGGTGATCTCGCCGATCACCGGTGGCTGAACGGATGCACACACCATGAGCACGAACTCCGACACCCTCGTCCTTTACGGCGAAGCCTTCGCCAGCCGGCTGCTGCTCGGCACATCCCGCTACCCCTCACCCCGGGTGATGCAACAAGCGCTGCAAACCGCCCAGCCTGGCATGGTCACAGCCTCGCTGCGCCGCCAGGGCGCGGTTTCGGCCGAGACCAGCAACGGATTTTGGGAACTGCTCAAGGAAGTCGGCATCCCGGTGCTGCCCAATACGGCTGGCTGCCACAGTCCCCAAGAGGTGATCACCACCGCTCAGATGGCCCGCGAGGTGTTTGACACGCCCTGGATCAAGCTCGAACTCATCGGCGACGACTACACCCTGCAACCCGACACGCTGCAGCTGGTCGGCGTGGCCGAGCTCCTTATCAAGGACGGCTTCAAGGTGCTGCCCTACTGCACCGAGGACCTGGTGCTGTGCCGGCGCCTGGTGGACGTGGGTTGCCAGGCCGTGATGCCCTGGGCCGCGCCCATCGGTACAGGCAAGGGCCCCATCAACGCCTATGCCATGCGCACGCTGCGCGAGCGCCTGGACGTGCCTCTGATCGTCGACGCTGGCCTGGGCCTGCCCTCACATGCCTGCCAGGTCATGGAGTGGGGCTACGACGGCGTGCTGCTCAACACCGCCGTGGCCCTGGCCACCGACCCGGTGGCCATGGCCGGCGCTTTTGCGCAGGCGGTACAGGCTGGGCGCAGCGCCTACTTGAGCGGCGCCATGCGCGAGCAGGAGGCCGCTCAGCCCAGCACCCCCGTGCTGGGCACTCCCTTCTGGCATCAGGGGTGAAGAACATGCTCAGCACCTCCTCTGACCTGGCCCAAGCCGTGCGGGACATCGTGCATCTGCACCAGGATCTCGCCCTGCCCGAGGCCGCGCCCCAGACCGAACTGCCGGGGCCTGCCGTATTCCAGGCTGCGCTGCAGGCCTGCCGGCAGCTGGGCTTCGTGGCCGCTGATGCCGAATGCGTGGCCCGTGCCTGGGCCTGCCAGGCCGAACGCCTGGGCCGCTTCGACCCGGCGCAATGGCCAACCGACCCCCGCGACTTCAGCCTGGCGCCCTGGCCGCGCACCCAGGCCTTCGCCGAGTGTCCCAAGGACCTGGGGCTCTACGCCGTGCTGCCCGATGCGGCCTGGGTGGGTCGGCTGGCGCGCGCCGGCGTGCCCACGCTGCAGTTGCGCTTCAAATCCGAGGATGCCAAGGCGGTGGAGCGGGAGGTGCAGGCCGCCGTGGAGGCCGTTCGCAACACCGGAGCACAGCTGTTCATTAATGACCACTGGCAGGCCGCCCTGCGCGCCGGTGCCTATGGCGTGCACCTGGGCCAGGAAGACCTGGAGGACCTCTCTGCAGCCGAGCTTGCCACGCTGCGCGAATCCGGGATGCGCCTGGGCCTGAGCACCCACGGCTATGCCGAAATGCTGCGGGCCGACACCTTCAGCCCCAGTTACCTGGCCCTGGGCGCCGTGTTCCCCACCACCCTCAAGCGCATGGCCACTGCACCCCAGGGGACCGGCCGGCTCAAGCGCTATGCGCAGCTGATGGCGCGCTACCCGCTGGTGGCCATTGGCGGCATCGATGTCGAACGCCTGCCCGATGTGCTGGCCAGCGGTGTGGGCTCGGTGGCCGTGGTGCGCGCCCTGGTGCAGGCCGACCATCCCGAGCGGACGGCGGCCGACTGGATGGCGCGCATGGCCGAACCACAGTCCTGGCCACGTTAAAGCCTAAGCCCAGACGCAAAAAAGCCGCCCGAGGGCGGCTTTTTCAGGAGAAGGAAGAATTACTTCTTCTCGGGGGCTGCGGGAG
>CANGYC010000213.1 GCA_947457975.1 Comamonadaceae bacterium
CCAGCTTCTTCGCGCTCTGCGATGGCGAGACGGCCGTGCCCCTTGCAGGGGCGCAGGATCACAAGCGTGTCGGCGACGGCGACACTGGCCCCAACACCGGCGGCATGGGCGCCTACTCGCCCGCACCCGTGGTCACGCCCGACGTGCATGCCCGCGCCATGCGCGACATCATCCTGCCCACCATCCGGGGCATGGAGGCCGATGGCATTCCCTTCACGGGCTTTCTTTACGCCGGCCTCATGATCGACGAGCAAGACCGGCCCAAGACGCTGGAATTCAACTGCCGCATGGGCGACCCAGAAACCCAACCCATCATGATGCGTCTGCAGTCCGACCTGGTGGACGTGATGATGGCCGCCACCTCAGGCAGCCTGGACCAGGTCGAGCTCAAATGGGACAGGCGACCCGCCCTGGGCGTGGTCATGGCCGCCCACGGCTACCCCTTGAATCCGCGCAAGGGCGACACCATCCGTGGCCTGCCGCCGGTGAGTGATCAAAAAGACACGGTCGTCTTCCATGCCGGCACGACGGAGCTGGGTTCGCAGATCCAGACCGCGGGCGGCCGCGTGCTGTGCGTCACCGCGCTGGGCGAGTCGGTGCGAGAGGCGCAGCAGCGGGCCTATGCGGTGGCCGAGCAGATTGAGTTCGATGGCGCCCAGATGCGCCGCGACATCGGCTACCGTGCCATCAAGGCCTGAGGCGCGCAGTCCGGTATGAGCGTCACCTTACCCCCGCAGCCCATCCAGTTGCAAGGCAGCGCCATGGCCAGGCGCGTGCTGGGCTGGCTGGGCTGGCAGCTGCACTTTGAGGGCCTGCCCGCCGCCCAGGGCGTGATCGTGGTCTATCCGCACACCTCCAACTGGGATTTCCCCATCGGCCTGCTGGCCAAGTGGGCCATGGGCCTGGATGCCAAATTCCTGGGCAAGCACACCTTGTTCCGCATCCCACTGTTTGGCGCCTGGCTGCGCTGGCTGGGCGGTGTCTCGGTAGACCGCAGCCAAGCCCAGGGCATGGTCGAACAACTGGTGCAAGTGCTGAAAGAGCACAAAGCCCAGCATGGCCACTGCTGGCTGGTCATCACCCCTGAAGGCACGCGCAGCTGGCGCCCTGCCTGGCGCAGCGGCTTTTACCGGCTGGCCCGCGGCGCTCAAGTGCCGCTGGGCTTGGCGGTGCTGGATTTCGGACGCAAGCAGGTGCGTTTTGTCGACTTCCTCACGCTCAGTGGTGACGCGGAAGCCGACATGGCGCGCATTGCTCAGGTGTATGAGGGCTGCGCCGGTTGCCGACCCGCGCTGGCTGCTCCGATTCGGCTCAATGACAACAAGGAGGGCGCATGAGCACTTTGGACGTGGCCGCCGGCCGTGCTTTCTTTCTCGACCTGCAACAGCGCCTCATGGGCATGGTGGCCCGCTTCGATGGCCAGGCGCCCGTCAGCGATGCCTGGACCAAACCCGCCGGTGAGATGCTGCAGGGCGATGGCCTGACCATGATCCTGGAGGATGGCGCGGTGTTCGAGCGCGCCGGCTGCGGTTTCTCGCACGTGCGCGGCCCCAAGCTGCCGCCCTCGGCCACCCAGCACCGGCCCGAGCTGGCCGGCGCGCCCTTCGAGGCCATGGGCGTGTCCCTGGTTTTCCACCCCCGCAACCCTTACGCGCCCACGGTGCACATGAACGTGCGCATGATCATGGCCAAGCCCGAGGGCGCCGAGCCCGTGGCCTGGTTTGGCGGCGGCATGGACCTCACGCCCGTTTACGGCTTTGAAGAAGACGCAGTGCACTTCCATGCGCAATGCAAGGCGGCTCTTTTGCCCTTTGGCGAGGATAAATTCCCGCGCTTCAAAAAGTGGTGCGACGAGTACTTCTTCCTCAAGCACCGCGGCGAACCGCGTGGCATTGGTGGTGTGTTCTTCGACGACTTCCAGGAGCTGGGCCTTGAGCGCAGCTTCGAGATGCTGCAGTCCCTGGCCAACCATTTCATCCCCGCCTACGAGCCCATCGTGCAGCGCCGCAAGGACCTACCCTACGGTGAACGGGAGCGCGCCTTCCAGCTCTACCGCCGGGGCCGCTACGTGGAGTTCAACCTGGTCTGGGACCGCGGCACGCACTTTGGCCTGCAGTCGGGCGGGCGAACCGAGTCCATCTTGCTGTCAATGCCGCTGAACTGCAGCTGGTCCTACCGCCGCGAGGACCCGCCCGATTCTCCCGAGGGGCGCTTGCTGCGTGATTTCCTCATCCCCAAGGACTGGGTTTGAGCCAAGTGCTGCGGCCTCGCCGCGTGGGCGTCTTTGGCGGCGCCTTTGATCCGCCGCACCAGGCGCACGTGGCGCTGGCCCGTGCGGCCCTGGCGCAGCTGGGCCTGGACGAATTGCGCATCTTCCCTACGGGAGACGCTTGGCACAAGACACGGCGCCTCAGCGCCGCCTCCGACCGCCTGGCCATGGCGCGCCTGGCCTTTGAAGGCCTGCCCGGCGCCGTGGTCGATGAGCGCGAGCTCAGTCGCGAAGGCCCCAGCTACACCATCGACACGCTCGAAGCCCTGGCGGCCGAAGCGCCCGGTGCCGAGTTTGTGCTGCTGATGGGGGGCGATCAGTGGGCCGCCTTCACCGGCTGGCACCGCTGGCAGGACATTGCCACCCGGGCGCGCCTGTGCGTGCTCGCTCGCCCGGGCTCGGCCGAGGCCTTGCCTGCTGGTCTTGCGCCTCCCCTGCAGCTGGTGCTGCCGCCCATGGACGTGAGTGCCACGGCCCTGCGCGAGGCCCTGGCCGACGGCCACCTCTCGCCAGAGGAGCAGGCTCGCCTGCTGCCCGAGGCGGTGGCGCGTTATATTTCAACCCATGGCCTCTACGGCCACCCTCAACCTGGCCTCACGGCCCCCCATGCATGACCGATCAAGAAGCCTCCGCCGCCAAGAAGAACGTCCTCAAACTCCAGCGTGCCATCGTCGATGGCCTGGAGGACGTGAAGGCCCAGGACATCCGGGTGTTCGACACCGAGCACATCACCTCGCTGTTTGAACGTGTGATCGTGGCCTCCGGCACCTCGAACCGGCAAACCAAGGCGCTGGCCGCCAGCGTTCGCGATGCCGTGCGCGAGGCCGGCTATCCCAAGCCCCGCATCGAGGGTGAAGACAACGGTGAGTGGATCATCGTGGACTGCGGCGCCGCCGTCGCCCACATCATGCAGCCCTCCATCCGCCAGTACTACAACCTGGAGGAGCTCTGGGGCGACAAGCCGGTCAAGCTCAAGCTCGGTGCGCCCGCTCCCAAGGCAGCGCCCAAGCCCGCACGCAGCGCCGCCAGTGCGGAGCCGGTGTCGGCCAAAAAGGGTGTGCGCAAGACGGCGGCGAAGACGGCTGGCAAGACGGCCCTCAAGACCGCCGCAGGAAAATCCACGGAGGCCCAGGCTCAGCCCGCCGTCAAGAAGACCGCAGCCAAAAAGCCTGCCGCCAAGAAAACCGCACCCGTGAAGAAGCCTGCAGCCGTCAAGACGGTCGCGGCCAAGGCCCCCGCGAAGAAGGTTCCCGCTAAGAAGGCCCCCGCCAAGACCAGCCGGAGCGCATGAGGCTGCAGATTGTGGCCGTGGGCCAGAAGGTGCCCGATTGGGCACAGTCGGCCTACGCGGACTACGCCAAGCGCTTTCCCCCCGAGCTGCGGGTCGAGCTCAAGACCGTCAAGACCGAGGCCCGCGGCTCCAAGACTCTGGAGACCCTGCTGTCGGCCGAGCGTTCTCGCCTGGAGGCGGTCATTGCCCGGGGCACGCGCATCGTGGCCCTGGACGAGCGGGGCACGGCTCTGACCACCGTGGCCCTGGCCGACAAGCTTCAGGCCTGGCAGCGAGAAGCCCAGGACGTGGCCATCGTCATCGGTGGGCCGGACGGCCTGGACCCCGAGTTCAAGCGCAGCGCCCACGAGCGTCTGCGCCTTTCAGACATGACCCTGCCGCATGCCATGGTGCGGGTGCTGCTCATTGAGCAGCTCTACCGCGCCTGGAGCACTACCGTGAACCACCCCTACCACCGCGAATGAAGGCGCCCTCGTTCATTTACCTGGCTTCCCAGAGCCCTCGCCGGGCGCAGCTGCTCGAGCAACTGGGCGTGCGCTTCGAGAAACTTTTGCCCGAGCCTGGCGAGGACGCCGAGGCGCTGGAGGCTGTGCGCGGCCGAGAGGCCCCGGCCCGCTACGTGCAGCGCGTCACGGCCCTCAAACTGGCGGCCGCGCAGGCTCGCTTGCAGCGCAGCGGCCTGCCGCCTGCCCCCATTCTGTGTTCGGACACCACCGTCGCCCTGGGCCCGCACATCCTCGGCAAGCCCGAGAGCCCCGCGCATGCGGCGCAGATGCTGGCGCAGCTGTCCGGCCACACGCACCGGGTGCTCACGGCCGTGGCCCTGGCCCATGGCGCACGCCAATGGGAGGCGCTGAGCATCTCCACCGTGCGTTTTGCCGCTTTAAGCCGGGCCCAGATTC
>CANGYC010000214.1 GCA_947457975.1 Comamonadaceae bacterium
AACCTGGGCATCGATACCGTCCTGATTGCGGGCACCAAGACCAACATCTGCTGCGAGGCGACGGCGCGCGACGCCATGATGCTGGACTTCAAGGTGGTGATGCTCTCCGATTGCTGCGCAGCGCTGTCAGACGATGAGCACCGCAGCGCCCTGGAGAACATCATTCAGCAGTTTGGCGACGTGATGACCAGCGACGAGGCACTCGACAGACTGGCAAAAGGCACTGGGCCCTTGTCGCCCTGAAGCGAAGGTCCGCCTCAGGCCAGCACGCTGGCAGGAAATCGCTGCGCGCACATCGCAAGCCAGCTGCGCCAGTCGCGTCCAGGATGCACTTGGCCGCAATGCGGGCAGGTTCGATCGGCCTCGGGGCTGTCGTAGAACTGCCCATAGGTGCGAGGCAGATCCTCCACGATGCTTTGCAGCTGCACCTCCTTGCGCACCACCAGGCCACCGCAAGAGGCGCAGTACCACTCAAAGGCATCGATCACACCGGCCGGACGACTGCGCTCGATCACCGTACACAGGCTGCCGGGCTCGGGCCGCTGCGGCGAATGCCGCACATGCGCCGGCATGAGAAAGATGTCGCCCTCGCGCAGGGCCACGCGCTCGAACTTACCGCGGTCGGCAATGAGCACCGAGGCATTGCCCTTGAACTGGTGAAAGTACTCCTCGAAGGGATCGTCGTGAAAGTCGGTGCGCTCGTTCGGGCCGCCGACCACGGTGCAGATCAGGTCAGAGTTCTGCCAGATCTGCTGGTTGCCCACCGGCGGCTTGAGGCGCTCGCTGTGGGTGTGCAGCCATTGCGAAAAACCCAGGGGACGGCTGTAGTGGTCGAAGCGAACGGGGTCGGCAGAAGTCGACATGGGCACACTCACTTTCCAGAAGAAGGGAAGAAAAACCGGATCAGACGACGCCACCAGGGCGCGGTCTGCAAAGAAGGGGAAGCTTGACCCGAGGACAGGGCCTGGCCCATGCGCTCGAAGAACTCGCCCGCGAGTTTGCGCGCCGTGGCTTCGACCAGGCGGTTGCCAAACTGAGCCAAACGCCCGCTGAGCTGCACCTGCACCCACCAGTGCAATCGGGTCTGCCCGTGCAAAGGCTCCAGCCTCACCCGCGCTTGACCCTGGCCGCTGCCCATGGCGCCCGCACTGGCGCGCAGCACCAAGGTGAGCGACTGCGGCGGCCGCAGGTCACTGAGCAATACCTCGGACTTAAAGCGCACCGAAAGCGGCCCCAGGCCTACCTTGACCGTGGCCTCATAGGCGTCGGCTCTGGTCTGCACCAGGGACTCGCAGCCCGGAATGCTGGCCTGCAGCGCACTGGCGTCCAAAAGGGTCTGCCACACCTGGGCGGGCGCGGCAGCGAGCACCTGCACATCCCCAAAGCCGTCCTCGGGCATTGTCTCGGCGCAGTGCTGCGCAACTAAGGCAGGCCGCTGGCGTGGGGCCAGGGGTGCGTGCGGCGGCAAGCGCCCACCCCCCAGGGCCGAGACGCAACGGGCCGCAAGCACGCCCGCCAGATGGCGCCTGTAGTCGGCAGAGGCGTGCAGGTCGGCCAGGGCCTGAAGGTCGTCGGTGACCAGGCCCTGCAGGGCCTGCAGCGAGAAGTCGCGGCTAAGCGCCTGCTCGGCCCTGGGCCAACGCACCACACCCAGGCCCAGGCCAGTGACTGCCACGCGGACGCTCCCGTCCAGCGCACGCGCCACGGCCACGCCCACCAGGGCAAAGCGCGAGGCCGGTTGCTCGAACTTGAGATAGCGCAGGCCCTGCAGCCGGGGAAAGCGCACACCCAAAATGAGCTCGCCGGGCCGCAAGGCCGTGGTGTACAGACCCTGAAAGTAGTCGGCGGCGGCGATCTGCCGCTGGTCGGTCACCAGCGTCGCACCGGCGGCCAATACGCCGGCCGGCCAGCAAGCGGCTGGATCGTTATGTGCCAGTGAGCCACCCAGGGTGCCCATCTGCCGCACCTGTTCGTCGGCAATGCCGCCGGCCAGCAGCGCCAGGCCGGGCGCCCAGCGCTTGACCAGGTCGCTGGCGGCCACGGCGGCGTGGGTGGCCATGGCGCCGATGGACAGGCTCTGGTCTTGCTCGCCGATGTCGCGCAGTCCGGGCACATCCTGCAGGTCGACCAGCCGGGCGGGCGAGGCCATGCCCAGCTTCATGGCCGCCAGCAGCGACTGGCCGCCGGCCAGCCACATACTGCCATCGCCGGCCGGCCCGCCCGGCGCATGCAGGGCCAAGGCCTGCGCCAGCGAGGCCGGACGCGCGAATTCAAGCGCGCTCATGCGGCGGCGGTCCTCATGGCCACCAGGCCCTCGCAGACCGCCTTCACGATGCCCTCGTAGCCGGTGCAGCGGCACAGGTTACCGCCCAGCGCATGACGCACCCATTGCGGATCGATGGGATCGCAGGCGGCCTCAGGTTCGGCGGCCAGGGTCACCGCGCGCATCAAAAAGCCTGGCGTGCAAAAGCCGCATTGCAGTGCATGATGACGGCTAAAAGCCTGCTGCATGGGATGCAGCTCATCGCCCTGGGCCAGGCTTTCCACGGTGTGCAGTGCTCGCCCCTGCATCTGAAGGGCCAGCACGTTGCAGCTTTTGATGGGCTTTGCGTCCATCAGCACCGTGCAAGCGCCGCACTGCGCCGTGTCGCAACCCTGATGGGTGCCGTGCAGGCCCAGGGGGCCGCGCAAGGCGTCCACCAGCAAGGTGTCGGCCTCGAGCCAGGCGCAGTGGTGCGCGCCGTTGACCTTCAAGCTCACATCGGGCATGGCTGGGCTCCGTACTTTGGCATCAGGCCAGACGCAGGCCGCAGCCCTCGAAGGCTTGGCGTGTGGCGGCCAGCTCGGCCTCGGTCAGGTTGATCAGCGGGCGGCGCACCTGGCCGCCTTGCTGGCCCAGCAGGTTCTGCCAGGCCTTGGCATGGGCTTGGGGCTTGCCCCTGGGCTTACTCGCGCGGATGGCCTGGCGCACCGGCTCCAGGCTGTCGCGCACCTTGCGCGCTTGCTCATGCTTGCCAGCAAAGGCCAGTCGTGTGTATTCGTTCATGCGCTGGTCCGCTTGGGTCTGCAGCATGTAGGGCGGGGTCGAGCACAGGTAGAGCTTCCAGCCCAGCTCGATGATGTTGTCCAGCCACTCCGGCTCGTCGGGGTTGCTGACGTGGATCTTGTCACCGACCAGTTCGGTCAGGCGCTTGTAGCGGGCTCGGTCGGTGCTGTACTTGATGGCCACGATGTTGGGCAGCTCGGCGATGCGTGCGCACAGCTCGGGGCTCATGACGTAGCCGCAGTCTGGGTGGTTCCACATCGCAATGCCAATATCGAGCTGCTCCGAAAGGTAACGGTAATACTCGTAGATGGTCTCGTCAGTGTCGGCGCCGAAGTGCAGCACCGGGCTGTGCACGATCACATAGTCGGCGCCAACATGGCGCGAGTGGCGGGCCAGGTCCAGCACCACATCCAAGTTGGTGTCCGAGCACGAGGCGACGATGCCGCAGCGGCCAATGCCGCCCCGGTCGCCGGCGTCGTGCGCCGCCTCCACCGACAGGTCGATCAGGCGCTTGCGCTCGGCGATCGACAGCGAAAAGAACTCGGCCTGCTTGCCGGCGATGAAGAGGCCGCCCAGGTTCAGCTCGCCAATCCAGTGGTCGTAATTGGCACGCAAGGCCTTCTCATCGACCCGCAGCGAGGCGTCAAAGGGCGTGAGGGCGGCCGCCCACACGCCGACGAAATGTTCGCGGGCGTACTCCTTGGCTTCGGATTTCTTGTAGTCCATAAGGGGTCCTCTGTTCGTTGGAAGCTGATCAAGACTGCAGGGCCCGCCAGAGTTGTTCGCTGGTCAGGGGAAACTGGAGTTCGCATTCACCCAGTGGGGCCAAGGCATCGCGCGCCGCATTCATCAGGGCCGCCGGCACACCGATGCAGCCGGCCTCGCCCACCCCCTTGGCGCCTAGAGGATTGTTCGGGCTGGGGGTGGACAAACTCTCGATCTCGATGGGCGGCACGTCGCTGGCGCGCGGCACGGCGTAGTCCATGAGTGAGCCGGTGAGCAACTGACCACTGGCGTCGTAGACCAGACGCTCCATCATGGCCTGACCCAGCCCCTGCACGAGGCCACCGACCAGCTGGCCGTGGGCCAACATGGGGTTGACGATGTGGCCGGCATCATCCACCCAGCTGATCTGCTCCACCGTCGGCCGGCCGGTGTCCCGGTCGACCGAGAGCCGGGCCATGACACAGCCATAGCTCCAGGCCTCTTGGGATTCGAAGCGTTCCTCGGCACTGAGCGGCAAGGCATCACCGGCCGCACGCCGCGCCAGCAAAGCGCGGCAGGCCTGCACGATGGCGCCGCCGCCAATGGCCGTGCTGCGACTGGCCAGCGCACCGATGCCGGGCGGGCACAGCGCAGTGTCGCCATAGCGCACCTGCACCTGGGCCGGCTCCACGCCCAGGG
>CANGYC010000215.1 GCA_947457975.1 Comamonadaceae bacterium
AACTGGTGTGTGGCCGAGATGGAGCGCCGCTACAAGCTCATGAGCAAGCTGGGCGTGCGCAACCTGGCGGGCTACAACGCCAAGCTCGACGAGGCGCGCGCGCGAGGCGAGTTCATCTACAACCCCTTCAGCCTCACGCCCGAGCAGCCCGAGCCGCTGGAGCGCCTGCCCTTCATCGTGGTGGTGATCGACGAACTGGCCGACCTGATGATGGTGGTGGGCAAGAAGATCGAGGAGCTCATTGCCCGCCTGGCGCAAAAAGCGCGTGCGGCCGGCATCCACCTGATTCTGGCCACCCAGCGCCCCAGCGTGGACGTGATCACCGGCCTCATCAAGGCCAACATTCCCACGCGCCTGTCTTTCCAGGTGTCCAGCAAGATCGACAGCCGCACCATCCTCGACCAGATGGGCGCCGAAGCCCTGCTGGGCATGGGCGACATGCTCTACCTGCCCAGCGGCACGGGCCTGCCCATCCGCGTGCACGGCGCCTTTGTCAGCGACGAGGAGGTGCACCGCGTGGTGGCCTTCCTCAAGGCCCAGGGTGAGGCCAACTACATCGAGGGCGTGCTCGAAGGCGGCGTGGTCGACGGTGAAGGCGGCCCGGGAGACCTTGCCGGCGACGGCGGCGGCGAGAAGGACCCCATGTACGACCAGGCGGTGGAGGTGGTGCTCAAGCACCGCAAGGCCTCCATCTCGCTGGTGCAGCGCCACCTCAAGATCGGTTACAACCGCGCCGCCCGTCTGCTCGAGGACATGGAAAATGCCGGACTGGTCAGCCCCATGTCGGGGGCGGGCCAGCGCGACATCCTGGTGCCGGCGCGCGCAGAATGAGCCGCCTCCTGCTCCCAACCCTCCGGCCCACCTCCATGACATCTATGACCCGGCGCCTGGCCCTTGTGGGGCTCGCCGCCCTGGCGGCTCCAGCCGTGCAAGCCCAGGATGGACTGCAATTGCTGGGCGACTTCATCCGCACCGTGCACACCGGCCGGGCCCAGTTCACCCAGACGGTGACTTCGCCGCCGCGCGAGGGCCAGCCGGTGCGACCCAAGGTCTCCAGCGGCAGCTTCGAGTTCGCCCGGCCCAACCGCTTTCGCTTCAACTACACCCGGCCCTTCCCGCAGCTTCTGGTGGCCGACGGGCAGACCCTGTGGCTGCACGACATGGACCTCAACCAAGTGACAGCCCGCAAGCTCAGCCAGGTGCTGCAAGGCACGCCTGCGGCCGTGATCGCCGCCGCCACCGACTTGCGCAGCCTGCAGACCGATTTCAGCCTGAGCGCCCAGCCCGAGTCGGCCGGTGTGCAATGGGTGCTCGCCACGCCCCGCAGCCGCGAGGGCCAGCTGCAAAGCATCAAGGTCGGCCTGCGCGCCACGGCGCAAGGGCCCGAGCTGGTGAGCCTGGACATCCTCGACAGCTTCGGCCAGCGCTCGGTGATGGCCTTCAGCCAGTTCGAGGCCAACCCGGCACTGCCTGCCGGCAGCTTTCAGTTCAAGCCTCCGGCGGGCGCCGACGTGATCCGTCCCTGAAGGGGCGCAGGGCGCAGCATGGCCGATCTGTTCACTCAGTCGCCTACACCGCCGCTGGCCGAGGCCCTGAGGCCCGCCACGCTCGACGAGGTGATCGGCCAGACCCACCTCATCGGGCCTGGGAAGCCGCTGCGGCTGGCCTTTGAATCCGGCACGCCCCATTCCATGATCCTGTGGGGCCCGCCCGGCGTGGGCAAGACCACACTCGCGCGCCTGACGGCGAAGGCCTTCGGTTACGAGTTCATTGCCCTGTCGGCCGTGTTCTCCGGCGTCAAGGACATCCGGGCCGCCATGGAGCAGGCCCAGCAGCACCTGGCGCAAGGTGCTCGCACCATCTTGTTCGTTGACGAGATCCACCGCTTCAACAAGAGCCAGCAGGACGGTCTGCTGCCCTATGTGGAATCTGGCCTGGTGGTGTTGATTGGCGCGACCACGGAAAACCCGTCGTTCGAGGTCAACTCCGCACTGCTCTCGCGCGCGCAGGTCTATGTGCTGCAGTCGCTGCAGGACGAGGAACTGCGGCAGCTGGTGCAGCGCGCGCAAGAGCGGCACCTGCCGGGCCTGCAGATCGAGGAGGGTGCGGCCGATGCCTTGGTGGGCCTGGCCGACGGCGATGCCCGGCGCCTTCTGAACCTGCTGGAGCAAACCGCCACCGCCGCCCGGGCCGCTGGCCGCACGCAGGTCGATGCCGCCTTCCTGGAGCAGGCCCTCAGCTCCGGAGCTCGGCGCTTTGACAAGGGCGGCGATCATTTCTACGACCAGATCTCGGCCCTGCACAAATCGGTGCGCGGCTCGCACCCAGATGCGGCGCTCTACTGGCTGTGTCGCATGCTCGATGGCGGCGCAGATGCCCGCTACCTCATGCGGCGGGTGGTGCGCATGGCCTGGGAAGACATCGGCCTGGCCGACCCCCGCGCCCTGCAGATCGCCAACGACGCAGCCGCCACCTTCGAGCGCCTGGGTTCGCCCGAGGGCGAGCTGGCCATTGCCGAGGCCGTGGTGTACCTGGCGCTGGCGCCCAAGAGCAACGCCGCCTACAACGCCTACAACGCCGCCCGCGCCTTCGTGCAAAAAGACAAGTCGCGCGAGGTGCCCGTGCACCTGCGCAACGCCCCCACCCGGCTGATGAAGGAGCTTGGGCACGGCCACGCCTACCGCTATGCGCATGACGAACCCCATGCCTACGCGGCCGGTGAAAGCTACCTGCCCGAGGGCCTGCCTGAGCCCGGCTGGTACCAGCCAACCGGCCGTGGGCTGGAGGCCAAGATTGCCGAGAAGATGGCCTTTTTGCGCCAGCTCGACGAGCAGGCGCGCCCGCCTTCTGATGGAGCTCGGGCCTGACGCAGGCTGCTTGAGCAACCCTGTCCTGGGCCGGGCTATGCGCCGGTTGCGCATGAGTGCCTTCTGACTAAAATCCACGGCCACGTTCGGTCCACCCGGGCGGCAACCCCTCACCCTTCTGGAGTTCCTGCCCCATGGATGTCTTGCTGCAGCAGATCATCAACGGCCTGGTCCTGGGCAGCATGTACGCCCTCATCGCCCTGGGCTACACCATGGTCTACGGCATCATCAACCTGATCAACTTCGCGCATGGCGAGGTGCTCATGGTGGGGGCTCTGACCAGCTGGACCATCATCGTCTGGATGCAAGAGGCTCTGCCCGGCACGCCCGGCTGGATGATCCTGCTGCTCTCGCTGCTCATTGCCTGCGTGGTCTGCGGCGCACTCAATTTCGCCATCGAGAAAATTGCCTACCGCCCGCTGCGCAACTCGCCCAAGCTGGCACCGCTGATCACGGCTATCGGCATGTCCATCCTGCTGCAGACCCTGGCCATGATGATCTGGAAGCCTAACTACAAGTCCTTCCCGACCCTGCTGCCATCCGAGCCCATCTTCTTGGGCGAGGCCGTCATCACCGTCACGCAGATCTGTATCTTGGCCGTCACGGCCGTGGCCCTGGCCACCTTGATGTACATCGTCAATCACACCCGCCTGGGCCGCGCCATGCGGGCCACCGCCGAGAACCCGCGCGTGGCCGCCCTCATGGGGGTGCGGCCCGACACCGTGATCTCGGCCACCTTCATCATCGGTGCGGTGCTGGCGGCGATTGCTGGCGTGATGTACGCCTCCAACTACGGCACGGTGCAGCACACCATGGGCTTCCTGCCGGGCCTCAAGGCCTTCACGGCAGCGGTGTTCGGCGGCATCGGCAACCTCGGCGGGGCCGTGCTGGGCGGCCTGCTGCTGGGCCTGATCGAGTCCATCGGCGCCGGCTACATTGGCCCCCTGACGGGGGGCTTTTTGGGCAGCCACTACGTGGACATCTTTGCCTTCATGGTGCTCATCGTGGTGCTGACGCTCCGGCCCTCGGGCCTCCTGGGCGAGCGCGTGGCCGACCGTGCCTGAAGGAGACCCTGCCATGCAACAGAAACGGCTTTTGACTTTCCTGGTGGCGGCGATCGCGCTGCTGGTGCTGCCGCTGCTGCTGCAGCCCTTCGGCAATGCCTGGGTGCGCATCATCGACATGGCGCTGCTCTATGTGCTGCTGGCCCTGGGCCTGAACATCGTGGTGGGCTACGCCGGCCTGCTGGACCTGGGCTATGTGGCCTTCTTCGCTGTGGGCGGTTACCTGTTTGCACTGCTGGCTTCGCCCCACCTGGCCGAGGCCTTCCCCTGGATTGCCGCCACCTTCCCAGACGGCCTGCACCTGCCCATCTGGGCGGTGATCCCGCTGTCGGCGCTGCTGGCGGCCGTGTTTGGCGTGCTGCTGGGCGCGCCCACGCTCAAGCTGCGCGGCGACTACCTGGCCATCGTGACCCTGGGTTTTGGCGAGATCATCCGCGTCTTCCTCAACAACCTGGACCGGCCCATCAACCTGACCAACGGCCCCAAGGGCATCAGCCAGAT
>CANGYC010000216.1 GCA_947457975.1 Comamonadaceae bacterium
CGGGGGTGGTGGGCGTGAGCATGTCGTGCGCCAGGCGGTGGTGTTGGAAGGAGATTCCGATTGTGAATCACCGATGAAGCAAGGCCACGGTCCGGCACCGGTGCGGCGAACAGAGGCAGGCAAGCGGGGCCAGCCCCGTCGTCACAAAGGTCCGGCGCCCTGCCGCAGGTCTGCGGCCAGCTCCATGTCGGCCAGGAGCTGGGCCAGCAAGCCGGTCAGCGCCTTGTGCTGCGGACCCGACAGGCCTGAGAGCAATTCCTTCCAGTGCAGCAGGTGCTGCTCGATGGCCCGGTCGGCTAGTTCGCGCCCGCGGGGGGTGAGCTGCACGATCACGCCACGCCGGTCGTTAGGGTCTCGCAGGCGCTCCACCAGGCCTGCGTCCTCCACCCGGTCGATGCGGTTGGTCATGGCGCCTGAACTCAGCAGGGATTCAGCCAGCAGCTCCGAGGGCCGCCTCTGGAAGGGCTCGCCCGCGCGGCGCAGGGTCACCAACAGGCTGAACGACTCCCAGCTCAGGCCCAAGGGGCCCAGCCAGGCATCGGCCTGGCGGATCGCCAGGGTCGACAGGCGCACCAGCCTGGCCACCACCGCCAGGGGAGAGGCGTCCAGGTCGGGGCGTTCTTGCGCCCATTCGGCAATGAGTTGATCCACGGAATCCACGGGCTGCATGGTATCTGTACAAAGACTCTTGACATCAAGATACTTGAGGTCTAAATTGAATTCACTCACTCACCAAGGCGCACGATGGCAGCAAAAATCACCCACCTGGAAGGCTCGGAGTTTCAGCGCAGCCGCGCTTTTTCCCCGGCGGTCATTACCGAAGGCGGCAAGACCATCTGGCTGGCCGGCCAAACCACCACCACCGACCTGGAAGGCCGCGACATTTCCGGCCAGTTCGAGGCGCAGGCACGCACCTGCTTTGCACTGATCGACAAGACGCTGGTGCGCTGCGGCGGCAGCCTGGCCAACCTGGTGTCGATGACGGTGTTCATCAACGACCCTCGGTACGGCGATGCTTTCGTCAAGCTGCGTGCCGAGCACTTCAGCGACGGGCACTTTCCGGCCAGCGCGCTGATTTCCGTCTCCCACTTCGCGCGGCCCGGGATCGTCATCGAGATCCAGGGCATTGCGGTCGTCTGAACCTCTTGACCCCTTAAAGAATGGAGCGTGCCATGAAAGCCTTGACCCAGTCCCTGGTGTTGTTGTGTGCCGCCCTCGCCCAACCGGCGTGGGCACAAAATTACCCAAGCAAGACGATCCAGCTGGTAGTGACTGCCGGACCGGGATCGTCGGCCGACATCACAGCGCGCATCGTGGGCGAAGAGCTGGGCAAGCTGCTCGGCCAGCCGGTGGTGATCGACAACCGTGCGGGCGCCGGCGGCAACATCGCTGCCGAGTACGTGGCCAAGGCCCCGGCCGACGGGCACACCCTGCTCATGGCCACGGGCAGCACGCACGGCATCAACCCATCGCTCTACGGCAAGCTGCGCTTTGACCCCATCGCCGACTTCGCACCCATCGGGCTGATCACCACCAGCCCCAACGTGCTGGTGGTGTCGAACAAGCTGGGCCTGCGCAGCGTGCAAGACATCGTGGCGGCCGCCCGCAAGGGCGCCAATGAGCTGAGTTACTCCTCCGGCGGCAGCGGCACCTCGCAGCACCTGGCCGGCGAGGTGTTTGCCTCGGCCATGGGCGTGAAGCTGCTGCACGTGCCCTACAAGGCTGCGCCGCAGGCCATGACGGCCGTGATCAGCGGCGAAGTGAGCATGTCCTTCGTGAGCGCGCCGGTGGCGCTGGCCCAATCGAAATCGAACGCCATCGTGCCCATCGGCGTGACCTCGCTGCAGCCCCTGGCCATGTGGCCCGAGCTGCCCACCATCGCCAGCCTGGGGCTGGCCGGCTTCGACGTCTCGGCCTGGTTCGGCCTGGCAGCGCCAGCCGGCACGCCCGCGCCGGTGGTCGACAAGCTCCACGACTCACTGCGGAAGGTGCTGGAGATGAGCACCGTGCGGGCGCGCCTGCACCAGCAGGGCATGGAAGTGGCGCGCAGTTCGCCCACCCACTTCGCCGGCTTCATCAAGAGCGAGATCGAGCGCTGGACCCAGGTGGTGCGGGCCTCGGGCGCCAGGGTCGATTGAACGCTTCGGAGCACGGAGCGCGCATGACAAGCCTGACTCGAGCAGCCGCGCTGGCGGCTTAGGATGCCCACCTCACCAGACGCAAGACCCCATCAAGCGCCGATCACGCCACCGTCATTGCGGGTGATGACGATGGTGGCCGAACGGGGCCGACCCGGGCGGCCATAGCCTTTGTTGCCCGGCCATTGGCTTTGCAGGTCGGTGAGGCTCTTGCTTTCTTCGCCAGGATGCTGGATGTTGACGAACAGCGCACGGCCTCCAGGTGCCTCGGTCACGCCAGTGATCTCGCAGCCCCTGGGGCCGATGAGAAAGCGCCGCAGCCGGGCTTCACCCAGGGTGGCGCCGACAAAGGTCTCCTGTGTGCCGGACTGCTCCACACCATTGACCACCATGCGGTTGTTGACCCTCACCTTGCTGCCATCGCCCACCTGCCCGGGCAGGGCGGCCAGCATCATGCAATGCGTCTCGTCAGTCATGGCGCTGTCATCGGTCTGAAGCCAGCAGATGCCGGTGGTCGGGCTGAACCAAAGACCATCGGGCGAGGAAAAGGCGTTTCGGGCGGTCAGGCCTGACAGGTTGGCATCGCCTGCATCCTCTTCGGCACCAAACAGGAAGATGTCCCAGCGGAAGGCTGTGGCCGAGGCCACATCGCCGTCTTCACGGAAACGGATGATGTGGCCATTGGGATTGCCTGAGCCCTTCTTGCCGTCCACATCCGTGTAAGCGCGCGGGTTGGCCGCGTCCACCCGTCCAGGGGTACGGTTGGCTGCGGTGTTGTTGGTCAGGGTGACATACACCTCGCCGTTTTTCGGATTCACGGCGGCCCATTCAGGACGGTCCATCTTGGTTGCACCCACCGCGTCTGCGGCGTGGCGGGTGTAGAGGTAGACCTCGCCCTGGTTCTCGAACTTGAAGGCGCTGTAGTTGGCGATGCGCGGGTCCTGGATCGACAGTTCGATCCATTGGCCGCGTCCATCGGCATCAAAGCGGGCCACATAGAGCTTGCCCTCGTTGAGGTATTTGTCGCCGACCACGATCCCGCCGCCAGTGTCTTTCGGGTCCCAGACGGCGCTGGTGACGAATTTGTAGATGTACTCGTTGCGGGAATCGCAGCCCATGTAGAAGGCCAGTGGCTGCCCCGCCTTGGGCAGGCTGCAGGTGGCGCTCTCGTGCGCCAGGCGCCCCATGCTGACGCGCTTGGCTGGCGTGGAGGCGGGCTGGAGTGGATCAATTTCCACGTTGTAGCCAAAGGTGTTGGCCTCATTGCGGAAATCGCGTTCCGCATTGGCACCCAGGGCGGCAAGGTTCCAGCGGGCAAAACGGTCATCGGTGGCAGACACCGTATGCCATCCCTGGCTGATGGCTCGGGTCTGGTTGGCCGCGGGCGCTGCGGAGGCCAAGCCGTAGCGGCGCCGAGCAGCCATTTCCTTGGGCGGCAATGCCGCGCCGCCTGCGCTCATCTGGAAGTAAAAGGCCCAGTTCTCCTCGCAGGTCAGGTAAGTCCCCCAGGGGGTTTTGCCATGGCCACAGTTGTTGAGTGTGCCGCGTGACATGGAGCCTGCAGTTTCCCAGCGGGTGACCATCTGCGCGCGGATGTCCTGAATGTGTGCACGCGGGCCGGCAATGCGGGCCGGCGTTTGAGCAGTGATGCGGCGGTTCAGGGGAGAGTCGTTCTTCATGGCCCAGCCCTGAGGCCCGCGAACGACTTCCACGACAGACACCCCGTGGTGGTTGATCTCCTTGATCACCTCCAGCTCAGGGCGCACACCCAGGTCCCAATCGCCGAACTGGGTGAATTTCTTGCCAGAGACTCCATTAGAAGTCTGCCCCTTGGGATGCATGAAATGTGCATCGGCAGAACTCTCATGGTTGACCACCAGCAGGGCGCGGCCGGTGTCGGTTTGGCTGTAACGTCCCTGGGCATCGATGAAGAAAATCTCGAGGGCATCGTGATGGTCACCAATGCGGCGGGACCAGTCGTCGGTCTCGGCGCCGGTGTTGGAATACGCCGAAAGCCCGGCATCCAGGCTGTCGCCCGTGGCGTGCAAGACCGTGTAGCGGTAGCCCGGGGGCAGAACCACATCGTCCAGCAAGCTCTTGTCCAGCGAAGCAAAGCCCAGCGCATTGGCCGGCGCAGACGGCTCAGCTGCAGTGAGGGTGGCACATCCGGGCAGCATGGCCAGACCCGCCAGACCCAGCCCACCCCGCAAAATTGTTCTGCGGCTGGGGCCATTCAAGGCCTGCGACAAGGTCTGCACGACATGGGGATTGTGGGAGAGCTTGCTATAG
>CANGYC010000217.1 GCA_947457975.1 Comamonadaceae bacterium
ATCGGCGTGATGTTCGGCAGCCCCGAGACCACCACCGGTGGCAATGCGCTCAAGTTTTACGCCTCTGTTCGCCTGGACATCCGCCGCATCGGCTCGCTCAAGAAGGGCGAGGAGGTCATCGGCAACGAGACCAAGGTCAAGGTGGTCAAGAACAAGGTGGCGGCGCCCTTCAAGACGGCCGAGTTCGACATCCTCTACGGCGAGGGCATCAGCCGCCTGGGCGAGGTGCTCGACCTGGGTGTGGCCTGCAATGTGATCGAAAAATCCGGCGCCTGGTTCGCCTACCAGGGCGAAAAAATTGGCCAGGGCCGCGACAACTCGCGCGAGTTCCTCAAGGAGAACCCGGGCCTGGCCATCGAGATCGAGAACAAGGTGCGCACCCACCTGGGCGTGCCGCTCATTCCCGTGACGGCCCAGCCCGCCAGCGAGGCTGGCGCAGACGAGGTGGAAAAGCAGCCCCGCAAGTCCAAGGCCGCCGCGGCCTGAGCCCGCTAGCCAACCCAGGAGCACACCCTCATGATGGCCATCCACATTCTCTGGACCACCGGCAATATCTGCTACCGCCTTGTGCGCCTGCTCGGCCGCGCCCTGCGTGACCTGGCCGTGGTGCTCTGGCGCGAGGCGTGAGCCAGAAAATTTCCCTCAAGGGGCGGGCCCTGCGTTATCTGGCCGGACGCGAGCATTCGCGCGCCGAGCTCGAACGCAAGCTGGCCCCGCACGAAGAAGAACCTGGCCAGATCCGCCGCATCCTCGACGAGCTGCAGGCCAAGGACTTCATCAATGAGGAGCGGGTGATCGAGTCGGTCATCCACCGCCGTGCCGCGCGCTTTGGTGCGGCCCGCATCAAGCAGGAGCTGGCGGGCAAGGGTCTGGCGCCCGAGGCGGTGGCCCAGGCCATGGCTGGCCTGAACAGCACCGAGCTGGAGCGGGCGCAGGAGGTGTGGTCGCGCAAGTTCGGCGGCCAAGTCCCGGCCGAAGCCAAGGAGCGGGCCCGCCAGATGCGCTTTCTGACGGCCCGTGGTTTTTCGCCCGAGGTCGTCAGGCGTGTCGTGCGCTGAAGGCCCGGTGGCTCAGGCCGGCACCATCACGAAGTCGTAGTCCAGCGAGTAGAAGGGCTGGCTCATGGCGCGCCCGTCGGGCGCCTGTCCGCTTTCATGGCGCTTGAAGTCACCAATCAGGGAGGGGCGCACGCCAAACACCGCATCGGCGTCCAGGTGCTTGCTGTGGCGGTCAAAGATGTGCGTCACCAGCGTGCGTTGGCCCGGCGCCTGGATGCGAAAGTGCAGGTGCGCGGGCCGCCAGTTGCGGCCTGTGGTGGCGCGCAGCATGTGGATGGCGGTGCCGTCTTGCGGCACCGGGTAGTCCACCGGCAACACCGACCAGAAGCTGTAGCGGCCCTCGGCATCTGCGCGCAGCTTGGCGCGTGCCCAGGGGCCCTTGGTGGCGAGGTCCTCCTGCACGTCATACAGGCCCCGGTCATCGCTGTGCCATACATCGATCACCGCATGGGCCAGAGGCTTGCCCGCCACATCAAGCACCCGCCCCTGGCTGAACATGGGCGTGCCTTGCGCGCCCGCGCTGATGTCGGTCCCCAGCTCGAAAAGGGGCGCGTTCTCGAGCATGAACGGACCGATCAGCGTCGGCTCGGTGGCGTGTGCCGGGCGCGGATAGTCCTGTGTGATGGTCAGCATGGAAATGCCCAGGGCATCCGAGAAGATGATGAACTCATTGCGCCCCGGCGAGCACCATTTGCCCGTTTCCTCCAGCAGGTTCATGGCGGCCAGCCATTCGTCGGGGGTGAGTTTGACGTCCCGCACAAAGCTGTGCATGTGCCGGATGAAGGACAGCATGATCTGGCGCAGGCGCGGATCGGCCGTGTCCTCGTAGCGCTTGAGCACCTCTTGGGTGATCAGGTTGCTGTCGTCGTAGACGTTTTCCAGTCCTTGGCTGCTCATGGAAGATCCTTTGTGGGTAAAGAAAAGCAGGAGATGCACCGCTGCATGACAAAAACTTTCCTCACCGGGTGGGTCCGGTGGCGTCATCCTCAAAGAGGCGAGCAGGCGGGGGTCAGCGAATGTTTGACGCAGTCCGTCCGACGCCGATCAGGATTTACCCTGTGCTCGCCTTGCCCGTTGGCGATGGGGCAAGCCCCCATTTCGTCCCGATGAGCCTCAGCGGCCCAGCCTCAACAGCCCAGCATCAATGACAGGTTTTGCACGGCCGCGCCACTGGCGCCCTTGCCCAGGTTGTCGAGGCGCGCCACCAGCACAGCATGCCGGTACTGCTCGTTGGCAAACACACGCAGCTCCATCTGGTTGCTGTCGTTCAGGGCCAGGGCGTCGAGCCGGCCCGACTCTGGGGCGGCCTCCACCGTCACCCAGGTGCTTCCCGCATAGTGGCGGCGCAGGGCCGCTTCCAGCTGCGCACCGGTGGGCCGCGTGGGCAGCAGATCCAGGTGCAGCGGCAGCTGCACCAGCATGCCTTGGCGGAAGTTGCCCACCGAGGGCGTGAAGATGGGTCGGCGCGTGAGCCCCGTATACGCCATGATCTCGGCCAGGTGCTTGTGTGCCAGGCCCAGGGCGTAGAGCTCGAACAGCGGGGCGGTGCCGGCCTCGTAGGCCTCGATCATGGGCCGCCCGCCGCCCGAGTAGCCGCTCACCGAGGGCAGGGCCAGCGGGAAGTCGGCCGGCAGCAGGCCGGCATCCACCAGCGGCCGCAGCAGCGCGATGGCGCCCGTGGCGTAACAGCCGGGGTTGGCCACGCGGCGGGCCGACTGCACGGCCTCCTTCTGGCCGGCGCACAGCTCCGGAAAGCCGAACACCCAGCCCGGTGCCGTGCGGTGCGCGGTGGAGGCGTCGATGATGCGGGGCTGGCGCTCGGCCGGCAGGCTGTCGACCATGGCCACAGACTCGCGGGCCGCATCGTCATGCAGGCACAGGATGACCAGGTCGACCTGGCCCATCAGTTCACGTTTGGCGGCGGGGTCTTTGCGGCGCTCGGGCGCGATGCTCAGCAGCTCGATGCCGGCCATGCCTTGCAGGCGCTCACGGATTTGCAAACCGGTGGTGCCGGCCTCGCCGTCAATGAAGACTTTGGCCATGGGTCAAATTCCTGATGTCGATGGGGATGTTTGGGCTTGCGCCTGGCGTGCGCGGGCGTCGAAAGCGGGGTCCAAAAGAGGTTCGGCCGCAGGGCTCGCAGGCGCTCCAACGTAAGCTGCGCGAAATCTTTGCCGCGCTGCAGCATGATACAGTTCGGCGCTGTCGTGTCCAGCCTCGGACCAGCCTCGGCACAGGCTTATCGACCCGCTTCGTATGCATGCACATGACTGGCTCGTGCGCTTGCTGTGACCCCTGAATCTGTGAAAGTCCACCCATGAAAATTCACGAGTACCAAGCCAAGGAAATCTTGCGCACTTTCGGCGTGCCTGTCCCCCGCGGCATCCCTGCGTTCACCGTGCAAGAAGCTGTTGAAGCCGCCCAGAAGTTGGGTGGCCCGGTGTGGGTGGTCAAGGCGCAGATCCATGCCGGCGGCCGTGGCAAGGGCGGCGGCGTGAAGGTGGCCAAGTCGATCGACGAGGTCAAGGCCCGCGCCACCGACATCCTGGGCATGCAGCTCAAGACCCACCAGACCGGCCCTGAGGGCCAGAAGGTGCGCCGCCTCTACATTGAAGACGGCGCCGACATCCAGAAAGAGTATTACGTCTCCATCGTGACCGACCGGGCCACCCAGAAGGTGGCCTTCATCGCCTCCAGCGAAGGCGGCATGGACATCGAGGAAGTGGCGCACAGCACGCCCGAGAAGATCATTACGCTGTTCGTCGATCCGCTGCTTGGCATGACGGATGCGCAAGGCAAGGAACTGGCCAAGGGCATCGGCATGCCTGAGGACTCGGTCGCCCAGTTTGTTGACGTCTGCCAGAAGCTCTACAAGTGCTACATGGACACCGACGCTTCGCTGGTGGAGATCAACCCCCTGAACCGTGACGGCAAGGGGAACATCATTGCCCTGGACGCCAAGTTCAATTTCGACGCCAACGCGCTGTTCCGCCACCCCGACATCGTGGCCCTGCGCGACCTCGATGAAGAAGATCCGGCCGAAATCGAAGCCTCCAAGTTCGACCTGGCCTACATCTCGCTCGATGGCAACATCGGCTGCCTGGTCAACGGCGCGGGCCTGGCCATGGCCACCATGGACACCATCAAGCTCTTCGGTGGCGAGCCGGCCAACTTCCTGGACGTGGGTGGCGGTGCCACCCCCGAGAAGGTCACCGAGGCCTTCAAGATCATGCTCAAGAACCCCAAGGTCACGGCCATCTTGGTCAACATCTTTGGCGGCATCATGAAGTGCGACACCATTGCCACTGGCGTCATCACCGCCTGCAAGGCCGTCAATCCGAGGGTGCCCCTGGTGGTGCGCATGA
>CANGYC010000218.1 GCA_947457975.1 Comamonadaceae bacterium
GACGAGTTTGGCACCACGGTCGTGCTGATCGAGCACGACATGGGCGTGGTGATGGACATTTCCGACCGCGTCGTCGTCCTCGACTACGGCAAGAAGATCGGCGACGGCACCCCGGATGAGGTGCGCCAGAACCCCGAAGTCATCAAGGCCTACCTGGGCACCTCGCACTGAAGCGAAAGAGAACACGCACATGGCCTTCTTTATTGAAACCCTGTTTGGCGGCCTGATGGCCGGCATGCTCTATTCGCTGGTGGCTCTGGGCTTCGTGCTCATCTTCAAGGCCTCCGGCGTGTTCAATTTCGCCCAGGGCGCGATGGTGCTGTTCGCAGCACTGGCCATGGCGCGTTTTTCTGAGTGGATCCCTCAGTGGACCGGGCTGGACAACAAGTTCCTGGCCAACGTCATCGCCTTTGCCGTGGCAGCGGTCCTGATGTATGCCATGGCCTGGCTGATCGAGCGGATGGTGCTCAGGCACCTGGTGAACCAGGAAGGGGTGACGCTGCTCATGGCCACCCTCGGGATCACCTACTTCATCGACGGTCTGGGTCAGACCATCTTCGGCAGTGCCGTCTACAAGATCGATGTCGGCATGCCCAAGGAACCCATCTTTGTACTGGGCAATCTTTTCGAAGGCGGCCTGCTGGTCAACAAGGAAGACCTGATCGCCGCGCTCATCGCCGCCTGCCTGGTGCTGGCACTGAGCCTGTTCTTCCAGAAGACCGACACCGGCCGCGCCCTGCGCGCCGTCGCCGATGACCACCAAGCCGCCCAGTCGATCGGCATTCCACTCAACCGCATGTGGGTCATCGTCTGGTTTGTCGCCGGGCTGACCGCCCTGGTTGCCGGAATGATTTGGGGCTCCAAGATCGGTGTGCAGTTCTCGCTCACCACCGTTGCGCTCAAGGCCCTGCCGGTCATCATCCTTGGCGGTCTGACCTCGGTGCCCGGGGCCATCATCGGCGGGCTGATCATCGGTGTCGGCGAGAAGCTCTCCGAGGTCTACTTCGGACCGCTGGTCGGCGGCGGCATCGAGCTGTGGTTTGCATACGTGTTGGCGCTGGTGTTCCTGCTGTTCAGGCCCCAGGGGCTGTTCGGCGAAAAGATCATTGACCGCGTTTGAAGGGGACTCCAGATGTTCTACCGTGAAAACGGCCAATTCAAGACCAGCTACCAGGCCGACCAGCAGATCTTCACGATCGCCCAGGACCGTTGGGCCATCGGCCTGCTGCTGGCTGTAGCCTTCATCGGCGTTCCCCTCATGGCCGATGAATACATGTTCAGGGCCATCCTGATCCCGTTCATCATCCTCTCGATGGCCGCCATCGGCGTGAACATCCTGGTGGGCTATTGCGGACAAATCTCCCTGGGCTCTGGTGCTTTCATGGCCGTTGGCGCCTACATGGCCTACAACACCTTCGTGCGCATCGATGGCATGCCGCTCATCGTTGCGCTCCTGACCGGCGGCTTCTGCGCCATGCTGGTGGGCATCTTCTTTGGCGTGCCCAGCCTAAGGGTCAAGGGTCTGTACCTGGCCGTGGCCACCTTGGCTGCGCAGTTTTTCTGCGACTGGGCCTTTGCGCGCATCGACTGGTTCACCAACAACAGCTCCTCGGGCTCTGTGGCCGTCTCCGGCCTGTCCCTGCTGGGCTGGAAGATCGAGCAGCCCGCCGAAAAGTACCTCTTTTGCCTGGGCATGACGGTGGTGATTGCGTTGCTCGCCAAGAACCTGGTGCGCGGCGCCATCGGCCGCGAGTGGATGGCCATCCGCGACATGGACGTGGCCGCCTCGGTGATCGGCATCCGCCCGATGTACGCCAAGCTCAGCGCTTTCGCGGTCAGCTCCTTCATCGTCGGCCTGGCCGGCGCTCTGTGGGCCTTCGTCCACCTGGGTTCCTGGGAGCCTGCGGCCTTCTCGATCGACCGTTCCTTCCAGCTGCTGTTCATGGTCATCATCGGCGGCATGGGCTCCATCATGGGCAGCTTCTTCGGCGCTGCCTTCATCGTGATCCTGCCGATTGCGCTCAACCAGTTGCTGCCTGCCATGGGGGAGCTGGTGGGCGTCACCGTGTCTACCGCCATGATTTCTCACGCGGAATACATGATCTTCGGCGCCCTGATCGTCTGGTTCCTGATTGCCGAGCCGCACGGCCTGGCCAAGCTATGGAGCATAGGTAAGCAAAAACTCCGGCTCTGGCCATTCCCGCATTGATTTTCCCGAAGGTCCGGACGGCCGACACCTCGTTCGTACCCTCCTCCCGATTGCAAGGTGTTTTCAAAGGAGACAGAAAGATGAAGCTAAAGAAGATAGGTCTGAGCGCATGCCTGGCAGCAGCCGGCATGGTGGCCGCATTGAGCGCCGCACCCGCCATGGCGCAGGCCACGGGCAAGGTGCAGTTTTTCCCCAGCCTGACCGGCCGCACCGGCCCCGTCGCGCCCAACGCCACGCCCTTTGCCAACGGCTACGCCGACTACATGAAGCTGGTCAACGTCCGTGGCGGCATCAATGGCGTGATGACGCTCGTCGAGGAATGCGAAACCGCTTACGCCACCGACCGCGGCGTGGAATGCTATGAGCGCCTCAAGGGCAAGCACGGCGGCGCCACGGTGTTCCAGCCGCTGTCGACGGGCATCACCTTCGCACTGACCGAAAAAGTGGCCGCCGACAAGGTGTCCCTCATCACCTCCGGCTACGGCCGCAGCGACGCGGCCGATGGCGGCGTCTTCAAGTGGAACTTCCCCCTGATCGGCCACTACTGGGTGGCCGGCGACGTGGTGCTGCAGCACATCGCCAAGCAAGAGGGCGGCTGGGACAAGCTCAAGGGCAAGAAGATCGGCGTGGTCTACCACGACAGCCCCTTCGGCAAGGAATTGCTGCCCATCATGCAAGAGCGCGCTGCGATGCACGGCTTTACCCTGCAAATGCTGCCTGTGCCAGCTCCCGGCGTCGAGCAAAAAGCCGTCTGGCTGCAGGTGCGCCAGCAGCGTCCTGACTTCGTGGTCATGCAGACCTGGGGCGTGATGACCGCGACAGCCATCCGCGAAGCCATCGCCGTGGGCTATCCGCGTGAGAAGATGTTCGGCACCTGGTGGTCCGGCGCCGAGCCCGACCTCAAGGACATTGGCGCACCCGCCAAGGGCTACAGCGCCGTGATGATGCAACATGGCGCCGAGCCGCAGTCCGCCGTCGTCAAGGAAATCCTCGACAAGGTGCATGCCAAGGGCCAGGGTACCGGCCCTAAGGATGAGGTGGGTCAGGTCCTGTACATGCGTGGCGTGGTCGGCGCGATGCTGGCCGTGGAAGGCGCCCGCGCCGCCCAGGAACGCTTCGGCAAGGGCAAGCATGTCACACCCGAACAGGCTCGCTGGGGCTACGAGAACCTCAACCTGACCCAGGCCAAGCTCGATGCGCTGGGCTTCAAGGGCGTGCTGCGCCCGATCTCCACCAGCTGCGTCGACCACATGGGCTCGTCGTGGGCACGGGTTCACACCTGGGATGGCGCCAAGTTCACCTGGGCCTCTGACTGGATGCAGGCTGATGAGCAGATCATCAAGCCCATGGTCAAGTCCTCTGCCGAGCGCTATGCGGCAGAAAAGAAGTGGACCCGCCGCTCGCCGCAGGACTGCCAGTCCTGATGACACCCACCCCCGAGGCGCTATGCGCCACGGGGGGTTCACGGTCGCTGGCGCGGGCCAGCGACCATTTGCAAGGCAGCGCGCGCAGGCCTTGCAAATGGTCAACGAGGAATCCAGCATGAGTTCTCCCAACATCGTTCTCAACGTCAACGGCATCGAGGTCATCTACAACCACGTGATCCTGGTGCTCAAGGGCGTGTCGCTGCAGGTGCCGGAAGGCGGTGTGGTGGCGCTGCTCGGGGGCAATGGAGCAGGGAAGACGACCACGCTGCGCGCGGTCAGCAACCTGCTCGCGGGCGAGCGCGGCGAGGTGACCAAGGGCAGCATCGAGCTGCGCGGCGAGCGCATCGAGCAACTCTCGACGGCGCAGATGGTGCAGCGTGGCGTGGTGCAGGTCATGGAAGGACGGCACTGCTTCGCGCACCTCACCATCGAGGAGAACCTGCTGACCGGTGCGTACACACGCACCGACGGCAAGGCCGCGGTGGCCCAGACGCTGGAGAAGGTCTACAACTACTTTCCCCGCCTGAAGACACGACGCACCTCGCAGGCGGCCTACACCTCGGGCGGCGAGCAGCAGATGTGCGCCATCGGGCGCGCGCTGATGGCCAACCCGAAGATGGTGCTGCTGGACGAGCCCAGCATGGGCCTGGCGCCGCAGATCGTGGAGGAGGTCTTCGAGATCGTGAAGGACCTCAACACGAAGGAGAAGACCACCTTCCTGCTGGCCGAGCAGAACACCAACATGGCGCTGCGCTACGCCGACTACGGCTA